>DVGP01000006.1 GCA_018712665.1 Candidatus Pelethomonas intestinigallinarum
CAACCTGGGGCTCCACGAGTTCTGCAACAAGAACAATATCCGGCTGGTCTGCACCCCGGTGGGAGACCGGAACGTGCTGGAGAAGATGCTGGAGTTCGGCTACCGCATCGGCGGGGAGCAGTCCGGCCACACGATCTTCACCGACTACGCCACCACCGGCGACGGTCAGCTCACCGCCCTGCAGTTTCTGCAGATCCTACACCGCAGCGGGAAGAAGGCCAGCGAGCTAGCCTCCGTCTGCCCCAGCTACCCCCAGACCCTTGTGAACGTCCAGCTGCCCAACCAGCCGGGATATAAAGAGGCGGTGATGGCCTCAGGCGAGCTGGCGGAGGCCATCCGCCGGGAGGAGGAGCTGCTGGGCGGGGACGGCCGGGTGCTGGTCCGGCCCTCCGGCACGGAGCCTCTGATCCGGGTCATGGTGGAGGCCAAAACCACGGAGCAGGCCGAGAGCTGCGCCGCCCGTCTGGTGGAACTGGTAAAATCGCTAAAGATTTGACCTTTCAGTTCATAATTTTTTAATATTTACTTGACAACCGGAAGGGATAGTAGGTATAATACGTTATGTCGATCAACAAAGCCCAACCCGCGTATGAGGAGGCCTCCGACGAGCGCCTGTGTGAGCTGGCCCGTGAGGGAGACCGGGACGCGGAGGAGAGATTGGTGTCCCGCTACAATCGGCTGGTGCGCCAGCTGGCCCGGCCCTTCTATCTGGCCGGCGGAGACAGCGACGACTTGATCCAGGAGGGCATGATCGGCCTCATCCATGGCGTACGGGAGTATGACGCGGCCAGAGCCGCCAGCTTTCGCACATACGCTGAAATTTGTATCCGTAACCGGCTGTACTCTGCGGTCCGGGCCGCCGCCCGGGATAAGCACTGGCCGCTGAACCAGTCGGTCCCTCTTGACATACCCTTCTTTGACAGTCGTACGGCGCCCGTGAATGGACCTTTGCTCTCCCAGGTCGATCCTGAGGACCTGGTCATCGGTCGTGAGGACGCGAGGGACACCCTGCGCGGTGTTCGCAAGCAGTTGTCCGAGTTCGAAGCGAAGATTTTGGGGTACTATCTTGACGGCTTGACTACCAGGGAGATGGCCGAGGCGGTCCATAAATCCCCCAAATCGGTGGACAACGCTGTGCAGCGCATCCGTCGCAAAATTGCGCGGCACCTTACTTCCGGCGACCTCAGCGGAGGCTGAGCGCATATATTCTTTTCTATATCAAAGAGAGGGTAAGATCATGTACGAAGACAAGACCTTAGTTTGCAAGGAGTGCGGTCAGGAGTTCGTGTTCACCGCCGGCGAGCAGGAGTTCTACGCTGAGCGCGGCTTCCAGAATGAGCCCCAGCGCTGCAAGGCCTGCCGCGACGCTCGCAAGAACGCCGCCCGCGGCCCCCGCGAGTACTTCACCGCTGTCTGCGCTTCCTGCGGTGGGGAGGCCCGTGTTCCCTTCGAGCCTAAGAGCGATCGTCCTGTGTATTGCAGCGAGTGCTTCGCCAAGATGCGTGAGCAGGGCTGATTTGGCCGATAGATCGTACAAATGCAAAAAGGGGGGACGCCCTGTGGGCGTTCCCCTTTTCCATATTCTCCTTATTCTGACGATTTGGCTGAAAAAAGTATTGAAAAATCCAAAAACCTGGGGTATACTAGTAGCGCAAATTTTTATGGAGGTTTTTCATATGGTTACCATTACCAAAGACACCATCATTGGTGACATTCTGGATATCGCTCCTCAGACCGCGCCCATCTTCCTGTCCATCGGGATGCACTGCCTGGGCTGCCCCAGCAGCCGCGGGGAGACCGTGGAGGAGGCCTGCATGGTCCACGGCGTGGACTGTGAGAAGCTGCTGGAGGTTATCAATAACGCGGCCAACCAGTAAAATCTTGACCGGTCAGGGACTCATACCCTCGGGCTATGAGTCCCTCTTCTTGCTGTGCAGAAGCGTGGCAGGAAAGGCTTGCTGTCGAAAGGGGAGGACGCGATGGACCGGACCTTGACGCTTCAGCCCCGCCTCCGGGCCATCGCGGACCTGGTTCCGCCGGGCAGCCGTCTGGCGGATGTTGGTACGGACCACGGCTACATCCCTGCCGCTCTGCTGTTGGAGGGGCGCATTGCTGAGGCCATCGCCTCGGACATCGGCCGGGAGCCCCTGGAGCACGCGGCCCGTACCGCCCGGCAGTGGGGGGTGGCGGACAGGATGGAGCTGCGGCTGTGCGACGGCCTCGGCGCCATCGCTCCCGGCGAGGCGGACACCGTCGTTATTGCCGGTATGGGCGGCGATAATATCGTGGATATTCTCTCGGCCGCTCCCTGGACCCGGGAGGGGACGCTGCTCCTCCTCCAGCCCATGAGCCGGTCGGAGACCTTGCGCCGGTGGCTGCCGGAGAACGGCTACGCCGTGACAGCGGAGGAGCTGGTGCTGGACAAGGGGACCATCTATCCCATCCTGTCGGTCCGGGGAGGCCATATGCCTCCCGCCACAGACGGGGAGGCCTACGGCGGCTTCCTGCTGGGGGAGGACCCCCTGTGGGGCCCATACCTGGAGGACCGTATCTTGCGCCTGCGCAAGGCGGCGGCGGGCTTGGCCCGGGCCCGGGACGAGGGCTTGGCCCAGCGGCGGGAGATGTTCCTGGCTGCCGCCGCGGCCCTGAGTGAGAAGAAAGGGGAGTGGGAGCGTGCCCACCGTACATGAGATCGA
>DVGP01000204.1 GCA_018712665.1 Candidatus Pelethomonas intestinigallinarum
GCTGAGGACAGATGGGCGCCTAAATAGCTCATAGGAATTTCTCCTTTACATAATCCAGTAAAACCGTCCGGTCGTTGGGCAGTTCTTCATCCATAACCAGCTCCAGCAGATCGTTGAGGGCCTTCCCCACCGCCGGCCCTCTCAGCCCAATCTCTGTCATGTCATTTCCCTTCACAGCAAGCTGCCGCAGAGAGAAGCAGCTGTCCTCCGCCAGTGTCATGTTCAGTAGGGCCTCCCACTGGTCGATCCCCTGCTGCCGGCCGTGGAAGGCCGGGGCCTGGGCCAGGTTGTCCGCCCGCTTCACCGCCAGCAGCAGCCGCACCGTCTCCTCCCCGTACCGGGCCAGATTCCGCCGGACGGCCTTCTGGGTCAGGGGCAGCTCGCAGTCGTGGCGCTCCACCAGGGTCAGGATGGTCCGCCGGCTCCGGTTGTCGAACCGCAGCCGCTCCAGGATGGCCTCCGCCAGCCGCACGCTCTCCCGCCAGTGGCCGTAGAAGTGGCCCTCGCCGCCCTCGTCCAGTGTAAAGGTATTTGGCTTGCCCAGGTCGTGGAGCAGCATGGTCCAGCGCGGAATCGGCTGGGGCGGCGCGGCCTCCACCGCCCGGGCGGTGTGCTCCCACACATCGTAGCAGTGGTATCGGCTGCGCTGGTCGAAGCCCACAGCGGGCAAGATCTCCGGCAGGACGGCCCCCAGGACCTCCGGCCAGTCCAGCAGCACCTGGGCGGCATGGTCGCCGCAGAGGAGGCCCTCCAGCTCCGTCCGAACCCGCTCCGGGGCGATCTCACGCAGATCGGCGGCCCGGTTTACCATGGCTCTCCCGGTCTCCGCCTCCACGGCAAAGCCCAGCCGAGCGGCGAAGCGGAGGCCCCGGAGGATCCGCAGGGCGTCCTCCTCAAATCGCTCCTCCGGCGCGCCCACCGCCCGCAGGACCCCGGCGGCCAGATCCTCCCGGCCCCCCCAGGGGTCTGCGAGGTCCCCCCGCAGGTCCATGGCCATGGCATTGACGGTGAAGTCCCGGCGGGCCAGATCCTCCGTCAGGGAACCGGTGAACTCCACCCGTTCCGGGTGGCGGTGGTCCAAATAGTCCCCGTCCCGGCGGAAGGTGGTGACCTCCACCCCCCTGCCGCCGCCCACGGTGACAGTGCCGTGCTTCAGCCCTGTGGGCAGAGCGCGGGGAGCGAACAGCTCCAGCACTGTCTCCGGCAGGGCGTTGGTGGTCACGTCCCAGTCCCCCGGCGTACGTCCCAGCAGCAGGTCCCGCACCGCGCCGCCCACGCACCAGGCCTGGTACCCCGCCGCCTCCAGCCGGGTCATCACATTCTTCACTTCCTCTGGGATCTGCGCCACCAAACCGCCCGCCTCTCGTGAAAATGATCCATCCCGCGACTATTTTTCGTGAAAAACAGATATAGTTAAGTCATGAAATAGCAGTTGCGCGGGAAAAACAAGTATAGTATAATATATTTCTGTGAAAAAATCAAATGTCGGTATGAAAACCGCTTCTGGAGGGAGCTTTGTCCCATGACCCAAATGAAACTTGCCATTCAGCCCTATATCCAGCCCGGCCGCCGGGTCCACCTGTCCGGCATCGGCGGCGTATCCATGTGCCCCCTGGCGGAGGTCCTTCACGGCATGGGCCTTCAAGTCCAGGGCAGCGACATGAGCGACAGCGCCACAGTGGAGCATCTGCGCTCCTTGGGCATCCCCGTCCATGTGGGCCACGTGGCCCAGGACATCCAGGGGGCGGAGTTCCTCATCCGCACCGCCGCCATCCACGACGATAACCCGGAGATCGCCGCCGCCCGCGCCCACGGCATCCCCGTCTTTGAGCGGGCGGAGGCCTGGGGGGCCATCATGCAGCAGTATGAAAACGCCCTGTGCATCGCCGGCACCCACGGTAAGACAACCACCACATCCATGGCCACCCACATCTTCATGGCCGCGGAGAAGGATCCCACTGTTATGATCGGCGGCACCCTTCCCATGCTCCACAGCGGCTACCGGGTAGGCCGGGGGGATACCATTATCCTGGAGTCCTGCGAGTACTGCAACAGCTTCCTCCATTTCTTTCCCACCGTCGCGGTGATCCTGAATGTGGAGGCGGACCACCTGGACTTCTTCAAAGACCTGGCGGACGTGGAGCACTCCTTCCGGGCCTTCGCCCAGCTGGTGCCCCCGGAGGGCCATGTCGTTGCCAACGCCGACGACCCCGGCGTACGGGAGGCCCTGGAGGGTATCGACCGCTTCTCCTTCGGCCTGGAGGCCCCCGAGGCGGACTGCCGGGGAGTGAACCTCCGGTGGGACCACGGCCTGCCCTCCTTCGATGTGGTGATCCGGGGCCAGGTCTACACCCACCTGGACCTCCAGGTGGGCGGGAAGCACAATGTCTACAACGCCCTGGCCGCCGCCTCCGCCGCCTATCTGCTGGGCATCCCCGGTGGGGCGGTGAAGGAGGGGCTGGAGGCCTTCACCGGCGCGGGGCGCAGGTTTGAGTACAAGGGCGAGTACAACGGCGCCAAGGTCTACGACGACTACGCCCACCATCCCGGCGAGCTCCACGCCCTGCTGGACATGGCCCGGAGCTTGGGGTATGGGCGGATCGTCTGCGCCTTCCAGCCCCACACCTACTCCCGGACGAAGGCCCTCTTCGACGAGTTCGTCCAGGAGCTGCGGCGGCCGGACGTGGTGATTCTGGCGGAGATCTACGCCGCCCGGGAGAAAAACACCATCGGCATTACCTCCGCCGATCTGGCCCGGGAGATCCCCGGGGCCATCTGCTGCCCCACCCTGGAGGCCGTCACCGACGCTCTGGCCCAGGCTGCCCGCCCCGGGGACCTGATCCTCACCGTGGGGGCCGGGGACATCTACACTGCCGGCGAAGCCCTGGTGAGGCGGCGGTAACCCAACGCAATCCATCGAAAGAGAGAGAATACACCATGACCGTCTCCCCCATCTATACCCAGGCCCCCACCCAGGGACTGGATGAGACCCAGCAGATCGTCTTTGACACCCTGGCGGAGCTGCACATCCCCTTTGAGCGGGTGGAGCACGACTGGGCCAACACCATGGAGGACTGCAAGGCCGTCAGCGCCGTGCTGGGCGTGGACGTGTGCAAAAATCTGGTGCTCTGCAACCGTCAGAAAACCCAGTTTTACCTCCTGGCCATGCCCAGCGACAAGCCCTTCCACACCAAGGACCTGAGCCACCAGCTGGGCTGTGCCCGACTGAGCTTCGCCGCCCCGGAGGCCATGGAGGAACTTCTCCACGTCCACCCCGGCTCCGCCTCCATCCTCTCCCTGCTCTTCGACACGGAGGGAAAGGTCCAGCTGGTAATGGACCGGGAGACCTATGAGCAGGACTACCTCTCCTGCCACCCCTGCAAGAGCACCGGAACGCTGAAGCTGCGGATGCGGGACGTGCTGGAGGTGTTCCTCCCCCGTACCGGCCACGCGCCGACGGTGGTAGACCTGCCAAAATACTGATAAAAAAGCTGTGGGGCCGTTGGGCCCCACAGCTTTTTTCAGCATGTCGAAGAACTCCCTTTTTAGGCTGCGCTCCTGAAAACAAGGACAAGGGGGCCAATAGGCCCACGTTAAGGAAGCAGCACAAAATCCAAACAGACCGGGTTGTGGTCGCTCCAGCGGAAGCCGGTGTCCACCACCCTGCTGGCGGAAACGGAGACATTGGCGGAGATGATGAAGCCGTCCACCGTCACCAGATAGTTGTCCGGGCCGTAGGGCCGGTCGGCGTTGCGGCAGGAGGCCACAGGGTCCTCCCCGTCATAGGGGGCCACGATGGTCAGGCCCTCCGGCACCAGCTCCGCCGGGATGGGCTGGGCCCATGTGTACTCCGGGCCGGACACGCCGAAAATCTCATCGGAGTTCCCCAGCAGATCCTTGTTGAAGTCCCCGCCGGCGATGACCCAGTTCCCCGCCTCATACTCCGACAGCATGTCCGCGAAGAGCATCTCCAGCTGCTCCTCGGCGATGGTCCCGTCGGAGGTATAGGCGGAGAGATGGAAGTTGTAGAGGACCAGCTCCCGGCCATCCGACACCGGGAGGCGCTGGACAGAGTAGCACCTGTCCAGATCCACCAGCTTCATCACTCCCTCCTCGATGGGCAGCTGCCGCCGCACCGCCGAGGCGATGGGAAACCGGGAGAAGGTGGCCTGGCCGGAACGGTTGGCGCCGTGGGGCTCCAGAGGCGGCCAGAAGAGGTAAGGACTGTCGTAATTTTGAGCGAAGGTGCTCCAGTACCCATCTCCCATAGCGTCCGCCGCCAGCGCCAGCTCGTCAACGTGGTAACTGCGGGTGCCGTCCACATCCACCTCCTGGAGAAGGAGGAAATCCGGCTCCAGCGCCTGGACAGCTGCCATGGCTCCGCCTACGTTCTCGTAGACCGCCTCCTCCGACCGGGCCCGGGATTCGGTCCCGCCGTCCATGAAGAAACTGTAATCGTCGCTGTAAGCGCCGAAGCCGATGTTGTAGGAGGCGATCCGGTAGGTCTCGCCGGGAGAGAGGGGTTCTCCCTCACCCTCCGCCGCCGTAATCTCCAGCTCCTGCCAGTCCTCTACCCGGTACCAGGCGGCAAACACATAGATCACATAGGCCGCCAGCACCAGCGCCAGAGCCAGCACCGCCGCCAACAGGATCTTCACCCCTCGTCTTGCCATGTACACTGCCCTCTCTTTAACTATCCCACGCGAAACAAAGTTTCGCGTAAAAGTTCTAAGTGCCCTGCGGGTATTTGATACTTTTCTTACAAGAAAAGTATGTAGACCGAATCTGTGGGCCCTCAGCTCTTCGCGGACAGGTCCCGGGCGATGCGGAGGATGCTCCCGGCGGGAGCCCGGCAGGGCAGGCGCATACGGAACACCATCTGGGGCGTTTTTGCCTCGGATATGGGGTTCCCCTCCCCATCGGCCATCTCCGGCACGGTGAAGGCCAGGGGCTTCAGGTCCGGCCCCACCAGCTCCACCTCGTCCCCCACAGCAAACTTGTTCCGCAGCGTCAAAGCCGCCATACCGTCCTCGCCGCAATCTGTGACAAGGGCAATCACTTGCCACTCCCGGATATACCGGGCGTTCTCATAATACTGCCCCGGCTGGCCGAAGTAGAAGCCGGTTGCGTAGTGACGGTGGCTGACATGCTCCACCTCGTCCCGCCACACCGGGTCCAGAGGCAGGCCGGAGGCCGCGGCGTCAATGGCGTGACGGTAGGCGGCGGTGACCACGGCGGCGTAGTAAGCGCTCTTGGCCCGGCCCTCGATCTTCAGGCTGTCCAGGCCCGCGTCCATCAGCTCCGGTATGTGGTCGATCATGCACATGTCCCGGGAATTGAAGATGTACGTCCCCTTCTCATCCTCGAACACCGGGAAGTACTCCCCCGGGCGCTTCTCCTCCATCAGGTAGTACTGGTAGCGGCAGGGCTGGGCGCAGGCCCCACGGCTGGCATCCCGCCCGGTCATGTAGTTGGACAGGACGCAGCGGCCGGAGTAGCTGACGCACATGGCCCCATGGACGAAGGCCTCCAATTCCAGATCCGCCGGGGTTTTGGCGCGGATCTCCCGGATCTCCTCCAGGCTCAGCTCCCGGGCCAGGATGACCCGCCTGGCCCCCAGGTCGTGCCAGGCCCGGGCGGCGGCGTAGTTGGTCACGCTGGCCTGGGTGCTGACATGGCGCTCGCACCGGGGAGCATACCGCCCCGCCAGGGTGAAGGCTCCCAGGTCCCCCAGGATGAGGGCGTCCACCCCGGCGTCCTGGAGCTGCTCCAGGTACGCCGGGAGGGCGTCGGCCTCACTGTTGCGGGGCATGGTGTTCACCGTGGCGTGGACCCGGACGCCGTGGCTGTGGGCAAAGGTTACCGCCTTCGGCAGCTCCTCCGAGGAGAAATTCCCTGCAAAGGCCCGCATCCCAAAGGATGTCCCCGCCAGATACACCGCGTCGGCTCCGTAGAGCACCGCCATCCGCAGCCGCTCAAAGTCCCCTGCCGGTGAGAGAAGCTCCGGCTTGTTTCGTCTCTCCGTCATGCCGCCTCCCCGGATCAATCTCCGCTGGCGGCGCTGGCCGCGGCTACGTTCTGCTGGTGCTCGGACAGGGTCTCGCTGAACACGTGCTTGCCGTCCGCGCCAAGAACATAGTAGTAATAGTCAGTCTCGGCGGGCTGGAGAGCGGCGGTGATGGAGGACATGCCCGGGTTGGAGATGGCCGTAGGCGGCAGGCCGGTGTGCTGGTAGAGGTTGTAGGGGCTGTCCAGGGTGGTGTAGTCCTCCTGGGTGATGGCCCGCCCGGCGGCATAGACCAGGGCCGCGTCGATCTGGAGCAGGCCGCCGGTCTCACCGGGGCGCTCCAGGCGGTTATAGATGACAGAGGCGATCTTGTCCCGGTCGGTGCCGTCGGTCTCCTCCTCAATCAGGGAAGCGATGGTGATGATGTCGGAGAAGTCGTAGCCCCGGGCAGCCGCCTCCTCAAAGAGCGGCGTCAGCTCCCCGTTGCTGTAGACCCGGCTATTGAAGTTGCTGAGCATGGAGTCCAGGGCCGCCACAGCGCTGCGGCCCACATAAAACTGGTAGGTATCGGGATAGAGATATCCCTCCACCCTCCTCACATCCCCCAGCAGGTCGCTGTCCAGGAAGGCGTAGTCCACAAACTCGTAGTTGGCGGCGGCCTCCTCCAGCTCCTCCACCGGAGCCACTCCGTTCTCCGACAGGAGCTGGAAGATCTGCTGGGTATTGTAGCCCTCGGGGATGGACACCTCCACGGTGACGGCGGAGCTGCCGGTGGACCGCATCCCCCGGACCAGGGCCATGTAGTCCATATTGGTGTTGAGCACATAGGCACCCTGGTCGATCTTTTCGTCGGCGTCGTAGACCCAGGCGAAGAGACGGAAAAGCCACTTGTACTGGATCAGCCCTGCGTCCTGAAGGGCGTCAGCCACCTGTCCGATGTCGCACAGGGAGACCTCCTCGGTATTCCCATCCTCATCGGTCACCGTGGTGGTCGTGAACCACTCTGCGGGCACCACCACCTCCACCTCCTGGTCCGCCCCGGTAAAGGCACACAGATCGTTGGCCAGCATCCAGCCCACCCCGGCCAGAATGACCGAGGAGGCGATCACCACAACCACCCACAGGAGCAGCGCCAAAAACGGGTTGGTCCGTTTCTTCTTTGCCTTCTTCTTCCCGCTCCCGCCGGATGGCCGGCTGGGTTGGGACGGCTCGCCGGCGGCTTGCCGCCGCACCTGGCCGCCGTCCCAGCTGGTGGTATGGTAACGGTCCTCATTACTCATGGAGAATCACTCCTTCATATGTCTTTTGGTAAAAATTTTGATAGGGCAAGCTGCCTTTTGCCGTTCCCGGGCATAGGATAGCTCAGACTGGTAAGCGAGGTGAAAGGACTATGTGGAACAACGGAAACGACTGCGGCTGCCTGTGGATCATCCTGATCATCATTCTGCTGTGCTGCTGCAGCGGCGGAATGTGGGGAAACAACAACTGTGGCTGCGGCTGCGGCAACTCCAGAAACAGCGACTGCTGCTGCTGAGAGCCGGCAAACACGGGGGCGGGGCGCTGTATGCGCCCCTGCTCCTTTTTATAATCGGTATGACCGGTCACTTCCCCGCCAGCAGGCCCTGGACAAGCTCCCATGCCTCCTGGTGGATATCCTCCGGGGAACGCATGGCCCCGCCTCTGGCGCAGTCGATCATCCGCCAGCCGCAGAAGCCGGCCACATGGCGGGCATTGTCCCGGCACTGGCGGAGATAGTTCTCATCCCGCTCGTGGATGTCGGCTGAGGTGCCGGTGGCGGCCTCCCGGCGGCGCATCATCGCCTCGGAGAGCTCCGTGGGCAGGTCCAGATAGACCACCAGATCCGGCTCCGGCAGAGACAGGCGGTGGTACTCCAGATCAAAGAGCCAGCGAAGAAACTCCTCCCTCTCCTCCGCAGGCAGCTTGGATGCCTGGTGGACGGCGTTGGAGGTGACATAGCGGTTGGCCAGGATCACCTGCCCCGCCTCGTAGCTCTTCCCCCAGTCCTCCTTATAGGAGGCATAGCGGTCCACGGCGAAGAGCACCGACGCGGCGCAGGCGCTCACGTCCTCCGGCCTGTCCCCCAGGGCTCCCGCCAGATACAGCCGGGCCGGCTCGGCGAAAGGGTTGCCGTAGCGGGGGAAGTCGATCTCCTGAAAGGGTACTCCCTCCGACGCCAGCCGCCGGGCCATAAGGCGGGTCTGGGTGGCCTTCCCGGAGCCGTCTGTGCCCTCGAACACGATCAGCTTTCCCCTCATTTCCGCTTTCCCCTCTCCGCCCCCACGTGGACCAGAAACAGGGGCAGCTTCATCATCCGTCCAATGCGGCTGGGGTTCTTTGCCAACCGGTGGAGCCACTCCAGCCCCAGCCTCTGAAAGACCTCCGGGGCCCGCTGGACCGCGCCGGAAAACACGTCCAGGCATCCCCCCAGGCCCACCAGCAGATGGGCGCCGGTGGCCTCGCCGTTTTTCCGCATCCATTTTTCCTGCTTGGGAGCCCCCAGGCAGACAAATACCACGTCCGCCCCGCTCCCGCGGATGGCCTCGGTCACAGGCCCGTCCTCCTGAAAATACCCGTCGTGGGTGCCGGCAATCACAAGACCGGGGTACTGGGTCCGAAGCCGCCGGGCGGCCTCCTCCGCCACCCCTGGCTTGGCCCCCAGGAGGTAGAGCTTCTTTCCGTTCTTCGCCATCTCCGCCATCAGGCGCTTGGCGAACTCGATGCCCGGCAGCCGCTCCTTCAGCGGCGTGCCCAGGAACTTAGCCCCATAGATGACCCCCACGCCGTCGGCGATGACAAGGTCGGCCCCGTTCACCGCCGCCCGGGCCTCCGGGTCCTCCCGGCAGACCTCAACAATCTCCGGATTGGGGGTGGCCACGTAGTGGGCCCCCTCGGCGCTCATCAGGCGCAGGCCCTCGGCCACCGCCTGGTCCATGGTGACATTATCAAAGCCTACGCCCAGTATATCAACGCGCATGAAGCGTCTCCTTTCTCAAATCTCCAGGCTCAGCGCCAGATGGCCATAAGCCGGGTAGTGGGATATTATACCACAGATTTCCCGCTCTGTCTACTCAGGAAGCCCCCGGCAGACTGGGAAGAAAGCGGCGCACCCCTTCACACTGGCAAAAAATCGACGTCAAATCCTCTCCCTGAGCTTGACAGATAAAATGAAACGTGCAATAATGCTGTCGTCTGTCTACAGATACCGGTCGCAAATTTCCGGCAGCCGGCTCGCTGACGGCCGCGGTTTCCCTGGGAGGTCATCATAAAACAGGATAACGAGCGGTGTTCATCACGTAAATCCCCTGGTTGCGCTGATGAACGCCTCTTTTTTGTCAGAAAGGAGCAGAGAAAGAGCAATATGGTAAAACAGCTGGCAAAGAGCATACGGGAATACAAAAAAGAATCCATCGCCACCCCCATCCTGGTTGCTATGGAGGTCGTCATGGAGTGCATCATCCCCTTCATCATCTCCAATCTCATCAACGACATCAAGGCGGGCTGCGGCATGGACGTACTCCTGCGCTATGGGGCGCAGCTGGTGGTCATGGCCAGCCTGTCCCTGACCTTCGGGGCGCTGGCGGGGCGCACCTGCGCCACCGCGTCCTGCGGCCTGGCCAGGAATCTTCGGAAGGACATGTTCTACCGCATTCAGACCTATTCCTTCGAAAACATCGACAAGTTTCTCACCTCCTCCCTGGTCACTCGACTGACCACCGACGTGACCAACGTGCAGACCGCTTACATGATGATCATCCGCACCGCCATCCGCGCGCCGCTGATGCTGGTGTTCTCCTTCGTCATGGCCTTTGTCATGGGCGGCCGGATGGCCTGGATCTTCCTGGTTACCCTCCCCCTGCTGTCCATTGGGCTGGCGCTGGTGATCTCCCGGACCATCCCCCTGTTCCGGAAGGTGTTCCGCAAGTACGACAAGCTCAACGAGTCCATTCAGGAGAACATCAAGGCCATGCGGGTGGTCAAATCCTTTGTCCGTGAGGACTATGAGCAGCGGAAGTTCAACGCCGCCGCCGAGGACGTGTGCCGGGACTTCACCCGGGCGGAGCGCATCCTGGCCTTCAACGGCCCCATGATGCAGTTCTGCATTTACGCCACCATGGTGTTCGTGCTGTCCTTCGGCTCCTACACCATCATCACCTCCCGGGGCCTGGATCTGGATGTGGGCCAGTTCTCCTCCCTGCTGACGTATAACTTCATGATGCTCAACAGCCTGATGATGCTCTCCATGATCTTTGTCATGATCGTCATCTCTATGGAGTCCTGCAAGCGCATTGTGGAGGTCCTCACCGAGGAGAGCACCCTGCACGATCCCGCCAATCCGGTGCGGGAGGTGGCGGACGGGTCCATCGACTTCGACAATGTAAGCTTCAAATACAACGCCAACGCCGAGCGGATGGCACTTTCCAACATTGATCTCCACATCGCCTCCGGCGAAACCATCGGCATCATCGGCGGCACCGGCTCCTCCAAGTCCTCCCTGATTCAGCTCATCTCCCGCCTGTACGACGCCACGGAGGGCACGGTAAAGGTTGGCGGCCTGGACGTGCGGAGCTACAGCCTGGAGTCCCTGCGCAACCAGGTGTCTGTGGTGCTGCAGAAGAACGTGCTGTTCTCCGGCACCATCAAGGACAACCTCCGCTGGGGCGACAAGGAGGCCACCGACGAGGAGATGGTCTGCGCCTGCCAGATGGCCTGCGCCGATGAGTTCATCTCCCAGTTTCCCGACGGCTACGACACCTGGATCGAACAGGGGGGCACCAACGTCTCCGGCGGCCAGAAGCAGCGGCTGTGCATCGCCCGTGCCCTGCTGAAAAAGCCGAAGATCCTGATTCTGGATGACTCCACCAGCGCCGTGGATACCCGCACCGACGCCAAGATCCGCCGGGCACTGCGGGACTACATCCCCTCCACCACCAAGATCATTATTGCCCAGCGGGTCTCCTCCGTGCAGGACGCGGACCGGATCGTGGTCATGGACGGAGGCGCCATCAACGCCGTGGGCACCCATCAGGAGCTCCTGCGGAGCAACGCCATCTATCAGGAAGTCTACTACTCTCAAAACAAAGGGGGCGACAGCGATGCGGAATAATCAGGCAAAGATCGGAACCGTTGGCCGTATTCTGCGCACCGTCCGGCAGTTCTATCCCGTGCTGCTGCCGGTGACAGTGGCCTGCATCCTCTTTAACGCGGTTGTCAGCTCCATCCCCTCCATCTTCATGCAGAACGTCATCGCTCTGGTGGAGCAGAACTGGCAGAACGGGGACTGGAGCGTGGTGGGTCCCCAGATCCTCTCCCTGGTGGCCCTGCTGGCCACCTTTTACGGCCTGTCCCTGGCGGCCTCCCTGGCCTTCAACCAGCTCATGGCCATCATCACCCAGGGAACGCTGAAAAAGCTCCGGCAGAAGTTGTTCGGCGGAATGCAGCGCCTGCCCATCAAGTACTTTGACCAGAACGACCACGGCGACATCATGAGCCACTACACCAACGACATCGACACCCTGCGGCAGATGATCTCCCAGAGCTTCCCCCAGCTGCTGGCCTCCTCCGTCATGGTGCTCACCGTCTTCTGCATCATGATCTACTACTGCCTGTGGCTGACCCTGGTGATCCTGGTGGGCGTGGTGGCCATGCTCATCGTCACCAAGAAGGTGGGCGGCCAGTCCGCCAAGTACTTCTTCCGCCAGCAGGCCGCCCTAGGCAAGCTGGAGGGCTTTGTGGAGGAGATGATGAGCGGCCAGAAGGTTGTCAAGGTTTTCTGCCACGAGGAGGAGACCAAGGCGGCCTTTGACTCCGTCAACGACGCCCTGTTCGCCGAGTCCGAGCGGGCCAACCGCTACGCCAATATCCTTATGCCCATCCTCAACAACATCGGCAACGTGCTGTACGTGCTGGTGGCCCTCACCGGCGGCCTGCTGCTGCTCACCGGAGCCCCCAACGTCAGCCTCTCCGGCATGGCCATGTCCATCAGCATCGCCGTTCCCTTCCTGAACATGACCCGCCAGTTCGTGGGCAACATCAGCCAGGTGTCCAACCAGGTCAACTCCGTGGTGATGGGTCTGGCCGGCGCGGAGCGGATCTTCGAGCTGATGGATCAGGAGCCCGAGCAGGACGAGGGCTATGTCACTCTTGTCAACGCCACTGAAAAGAATGGCCAGCTTGTGGAGTGTAAGGAGCGGACCGGGACCTGGGCCTGGAAGCACCCCCACAAGGCCGACGGCACCGTCACCTACACCAGGCTGGCCGGCGATGTGCGGCTGTTCGACGTGGACTTTGAGTATGTGCCGGGCAAGCCGGTGCTCCACGACATCTCCCTGTACGCCAAGCCCGGTCAGAAGGTGGCCTTCGTGGGGGCCACCGGCGCGGGCAAAACCACCATCACCAACCTCCTCAACCGCTTTTACGACATCGCCGACGGCAAGATCCGCTACGACGGCATCAACATCGGCAAGATCCGCAAGAGCGACCTGCGCCGGGCCCTGGGCATCGTGCTCCAGGACACCGTCCTCTTCACCGGCACAGTTATGGAGAATATCCGCTATGGCAACCTGGAGGCTACCGACGAGGAGTGTATCGCCGCCGCGCAGCTGGCTGGGGCCGACGACTTCATCACCCGTCTGCCGGAGGGCTACCAGACCATGCTGACGGAGAACGGCGCCAACCTGAGCCAGGGCCAGCGGCAGCTGCTGTCCATTGCCCGGGCCGCCGTGGCGGACCCGCCGGTGATGATCCTGGACGAGGCCACCTCCTCCATCGACACCCGCACGGAGGCCATCGTCCAGCAGGGCATGGACGCCCTGATGTACGGCCGGACGGTGTTCGTCATCGCCCACCGCCTGTCCACCGTCAAAAACGCCAATGTCATCATTGTGCTGGACCACGGCCGGATCATCGAGCGGG
>DVGP01000205.1 GCA_018712665.1 Candidatus Pelethomonas intestinigallinarum
TTGCCCCGGACCGTCAGCCCCACGATGGTGCCCAGCAGGGCGAAGAAAGAGCCCATGCAGGCATAGTCCGGATCGTCGTTGACAAAGCGGTTGATGATGAGCACCATGGTCATGCCGAAGAGGTAAAAGCCCACCTGCCAGACCAGCATATACAGGATATCTGTCCGGGCCAGACGCAGATATTTTTTCATCGCTGTCACAGAAAACACCTCCTACAGCTTCACTTCCTGCCGGCGGAGCAGAGCCCAGTAGAGCCCCACGTCCATTGCCAGGGCCGCCACGGCGATCACCGCCAGCCACCAGGGGGTGGTCTCCATCACGGAGAAGACCCCGGCCACCAGCAGGGGCAGCTCCAGCCCGCCCCCGGCGAAGGAGAACCCAACGATCCCGCCGAACCCGCCGAAGATCACCACCACCAGGATGGTGGCTACTGCTCTGCATTTGTAGTACAGCGTCCCCATGACGCCGCCCAGGGCGGAGGTGATCACCATCACCGCCAGAATGGTGGGCAGGCTCCGCAGCCCCACCGACGACAGCTCACTGGGCAGAAACGCCCAGATCAGGGCGCTGACCGCCAGGGTGGCCACGATGATCAGGGCCCGGTAGTAGTGGAAGCCCAGCAAGAGATTCCGCCGGGTCTCCCCCAGAGACAGCAGCAGGGGCACATAGGTGGCCTGGGTGCCGTAGTTCATCAGAATGATGGTCAGCAGGGCGGCGGTGACCAGGTAGTAGGGGGTCATGTACAGGACCGCGGTCCGGTACTCGGCGTTGGCTCCCAGCAGGCTGATGCCCAGGAAGATCGCCATGATGAACGCCACCACCGCGGCGCTCTCGGCGGTGTAGCGGGTCCAGAACCGGAGGTTACGCCTCATGGCGGGCCTCCTCTCCGCACAGGGCCACGAAGGCCCGCTGGAGGTTCACCGGCTGGACGGACACGTCGTAGCTGTCGTCCACCCGCTGGCCGGGCTTTAAGAACACGGTGACGCCCTTGCTCCGTCCCACGGTCTCCGGGTGGTGGACCTCCAGCCCGGCGGTGGCGGCGTCCACGTCCTCGGCCTTGCCGCTGACGTGGCGGGCGCTGTCCACAAAGGACTGGGTGTCCGCCACCACCAGCACCTCCCCCTCGTGGAGGATGATGACCTCCTCCAGCACGTCGGCGGCCTCCTCGATGATGTGGGTGGAGATGACGAAGGTGCGGCCCGTGGCGCTGTACTCCTCCAGCAGCAGCTTGTAGAACTCCTCCCGGGCCACCACATCCAGCCCCGCCACCGGCTCATCCAGGAAGGTGAAGGGGGCCTTGGAGCACATGGCCACGATGATGGTCACCATGGAGAGCATACCCTTGGAGAGCTTGCCCAGCTTCTTCTTCACGTTCAGGTCGAACAGCGCAAGGAGCCGCTTCTCCATGTCCTTGTCCCAGCTGTCGTAGTACACCGAGGCGATCCGCAGGTACTCCTTGACCTTCATGGCCGCAAGACCGCTCTCCGCCCCCACATTCAGCTCCCGGGAGAAGCACAGCTTCTCCAGCGCCCGGCGGTTCTCCCACACCGGCATGCCGTCCAGGGCCACGGTGCCCTGGGTGGCGGGGTTCTGGGCGGTGAGGATGCTGAGGAGGGTGGTCTTCCCCGCCCCGTTGCGGCCAATGAGGCCGTAGATCTTCCCCTCCTCCAGCGTCAGGGACACGTCCCGCAGGACCTCCCTGCCGCCGTATACCTTGGTGATGTGCTCACACGTCAGTTTCATAGCGTTGTCTCTCCTGTCTCCTCGATCATTTTCAAAAGTTCCTCCTTGGTGATGCCAAGGCTCCTGGCCTCCGCCAGCAGGGGCGCGATGTGGCCCTGGGCAAAGGCGGAGCGCCGCTTGGCCAGGATCTTCTCCCTGGCCCCCGGGGCCACGAACATGCCGATGCCCCGGCGCTTGTAGAGAATGCCCTCGTCCACCAGGATGTTCACGCCCTTGGCGGCGGTGGCCGGGTTGATGGTGTACAGCCGGGCCAGCTCGTTGGTGCTGGGCACCTGCTCCTCCTCCAGGAGGATGCCCCGGAGGATGTCTGTCTCGATCATCTCCCCGATCTGCAGGTAGATGGACTTCTCTTCCGTCAGCCGCTCATTCAACTAGGTCCCTCCTTTGTTGGTTAAGTGGTTCATTACTTGTGTAACTAACCATATCACTAGTGAGGCCGTTTGTCAATAGGCGGAAGGGGAAAATTTTCTCACGGGCAGTGTGTATTGTACGGGTATGGGGGATCCGCTCCCATGCCTCAAACTCTTCGGGGCCTCTGGCCCCGTACCCCGAAGATCCTGGGCCTCCCCGGCCCAGACCCGGGAGCTTTCGGGAGGTCACCCCCGAACCCCCTAGAAGTGGGACTTCCAGTCCCACACCCCGGGTTACTTTTTCGACGCCGAAAAAGTAACCAAAAAGCCGCACAAGGGAGGGACCCTTTCGATGGGGTCCCTCCCTTATGTATCCCTCCCCCACGACGACACAAAGGGGGGCGCATGCCCCCCTTTGGAAACCCCCGCATATCCTCCAGTCTCTCTGTTCGATGGTGGAAGCGCCTCGCAGGACTGTCCGGGGGTGAATCCAAAGAGGGGGCCGCAGCCCCCTCTTT
>DVGP01000206.1 GCA_018712665.1 Candidatus Pelethomonas intestinigallinarum
TGCGCCACGGCGCCTACACCCTCAACCCCCGGGAGAAACGGTTCCTCGCCTACTTCCAGGCCCAGCTGGACGCTGTGTACGGCAGGACCGGAGAATCCATCAGATGAGATAAAGCGCCCGGGAGGCTTTCAGCCTCCCGGGCGCTTCATCTCTCGCAGCCGTTCACGTCAGATAGAATACTTCCTCCAGGCCGCTGGAGAGGTGGACCTGAAAATCGTCGGTGATGAACACCGCCTCCACCCCTTCGGTGTCCTCCACCAGATCCATTCCCGCCTCCAGTCCCAGCACGAAGCAGGCGGTGGACAGGGCGTCCCCGTCCACGGACCGCTCACTGACGATGGACACCGCCAGCAGGTCGTTTTCCACCGGCCAGCCGGTGTCCGGGTCCAGAATGTGGTGGTAGAGACGCCCGTCCAGGGTGAAGGAGCGCTCGTAGAGGCCGGAGGTCACTACCGACAGATTTTCGGCGGGCAGACCGCCGATGGTGGTCTGCCGCTCCTCATAGGGGTATTGGATCCCCACCTGGAAGGGCTCCCCGCCGGGCCGGGAGCCCAGGCAGTAGAGGTTCCCCCCCAGGTCGATGATGGCGGAGGTGACCCCCTCCCCCCGGAGGAAGTCCGCCAGCCGGTCGGCGATATAGCCCTTGGCGACGCCTCCCAGGTCGATGACTGTCTCCGGGTCCGCAAAGGTGACGGTGTTCCCCTCCACAGATACCGTCTCCCAGCCGGTGTGGGCCAGGCGGCGGGCCACTTCCTCCCCGTCGGGCAGCGCCGGGTCCTCCGCGGCAAAGTCCCACAGCTCGCTGACAGCCCCCATGGTGATGTCGAAAGCGCCGCCGGTGCTCCGGCCGTAGTCCAGCCCCAGGGCGATGACCTGGGCCAGCTCGTCGGACACCTGGGTGATCTCCCGGTGATTCAGGCGGTAGAGCTCGCTGTCCGGGTCCGTCCGGGAAAAAATCTTCTCATAGCTGGCGCACAGGTCCAGGGCGGCCTGGGCAGTGTCCCGCCCTCCCCCCTCGTAGATCCGCACGGACACAGCGGTGTCCAGAAGGAAGGCGCCGGCCTCCGCGGGCTCTCCCGCCTGTCCACAGCCGGACAGCAGCAGGCCCAGGGCCAGCAGCCACAAAAACAGCTTTCTCATAGGTTCTCCTTGCGCCGGTACAGCGCCGCTGGTATAATGGCAGAGATGGGGCCGCCTGGGCAGCCCTCCTGATACACAGTATATACCAAAGGCGGGATTTGGACAAGGGGGCGGAGAATGAAGAAGCTGCGGTACGACCTGCTGCTGATCCTGGGTCTGCTGCTGGCGGCGGCAGTGATGTACCTGGCGCTCCGCCCCGGCGGCCAGGGGGGATGGGCGGTGGTGACGGTGGACGGCCGGGAGGTGGGCCGCTACCCCCTGAGCGAGGATGTGACCGTCACCATCGGGGAGGCGGACTACAACGTCCTTCAGATCGCCGACGGGCAGGCCGCCGTGACCGAGGCCAACTGCGGCGACCATACCTGCGTCCGCACCGGGGCGGTGTCCCGGGCGGGGGAGACCATTGTGTGCCTGCCCCACCGGCTGATCGTGGAGATCCGGGGCGGAGACGGCTCCGACTTTGACGCCACGGCGGGATAGAGAGGAGGCGGAGATATGAGCAGCAGGCGATTGGCCCGGTACGCCCTTTTGACGGCCCTGGCCATGGCCCTGAGCTGGCTGGAGAGCCTGGTGCCCCTGGCGGGGGTAGTCCCGCCGGGGGTGAAGCTGGGGCTGACCAATCTGGTGGTGATCTTCGCCCTGTACCGCATGAGCCTCCGGGACGCGGCGGTCATCTCCCTGATCCGGGTGGTGCTGGTGGCCTTCACCTTTGGCAACAGCTACAGCTTCGCCTACTCCCTGGCGGGGGCGGCGTTGAGCCTGGCGGTGATGGCGCTGCTGAAGCGGTCCGGGAAATTCTCCCTCCTGGGGGTCAGCGTGGCCGGAGGCGTCAGCCACAACATTGCCCAGGTCCTGGTGGCCATGGCGGTGCTGGAGACCGCCCGGCTGGCCTGGTATCTGCCCGTGCTTCTGGTCTCCGGCATTGCAGCCGGGGTGTGCGTCGGCGCGGCGGGGGCGCTGATCGTGAAGCGGATTAGGCTGTAAAATTAAGGCGTGAGAGCCAACGGGCTCCCACGCCTTCTTCTTTATTTTCAGCGGTTTCAGCTCCACAGGCTGCACAGCAGGTCCGTGTAGCCCGAGGGGTCATCGATGGGCAGGCCGGCGATGAGCTTTGCCTGGTTGAGCAGCACCCGGGCGTACTTCTTTGCCTTCTCCGGGTCGGCGGTCCGGGCCGCCTCCAGGGCGGCGAAGGCGGGGTGCTCGGTGTTCACCTCCAGGATGCGCTTGGCCTTCAGCCCCATCTCCGGCTGGGCCACGGCAAAGTACCGCTCCATCTCGAAGCTGACCCCCTCGCCGCTGGTGAGGCACACCGGGTGGGTCTTCAGCTTCCGGGAGGCACGGACCTCGTCCACCTCGTCCCCCAGGGTCTCCTTGATGAAGGCGAAGGCGTCCTGGGCCTCCTGGTCCGCCTCCTTTGCCTCGGGCACGTCCTCCAATCCCAGATCCCCGTCCACGGCGGAGCGGAACTCCTTGTCCTTGTACTGCCGCAGGATCTCCACCAGGAGCTGGTCGGGCTGGTCGGTGAGGTAGAGGATCTCGATGTTCCGCTCCCGGAGCAGCTCCGTCTGAGGCAGGTTGTCCATGGCCGCCGCGTTCTCCCCGGAGGCGTAGTAGATGTACTTCTGGTCCTCCTTCATCCGGTCCACGTACTCGCCCAGGGTGGCCATCTTCTTCTCCGTGGAGGAGTAGAACAGCAGCAGGTCCTGGAGCAGCTCCCGCTTGGCGCCGTAGTTGTTCAGGCACCCCACCTTCAGCTGGCGGCCGAAGTTCTGGAAAAACTTCTCATAGCCCTCCCGGTCCTCCTTCAGCAGCCGCTCCAGCTCGGCCTTCACCTTCTTCTCGATGTTGTTGGCGATGAGCTTCAGCTGCCGGTCGTGCTGGAGCAGCTCCCGGGAGATGTTCAGGCTCAGGTCCGGGGAGTCCACAATGCCCCGGACGAAGCCGAAGTGCTCCCCGATGAGGTCCGGGCACTTGTCCATGATGAGCACGCCGGAGGAGTAGAGCTGGAGCCCACGCTCATAGTCGGTGGTGTAGTAGTCGAAGGGAGGCCGGGAGGGGATGAAGAGCAGAGCCTTGTAGCTGACCTGGCCCTCGGCGGAGACGGTGACGACGGACTGGGGCGGGGCGAAGTCCATGAACTTCTCCTGGTAGAACTTCTCGTACTCCTCCTTCGTCACGTCGCCCTTCCGGCGCTGCCAGATGGGCACCATGCTGTTGAGGGTCTCCTCCTCCTTGTAGGTCTCATACTCCGGCTTGTCCTCGGGGCTGTCCGCCTTCTTCCGGGACTTGGTGACCTCCATGCGGATGGGCCAGCGGATGTAGTCGGAGTACTTCTTCACCAGATTGCGGAGGGTGTGCTCCTGGAGGAACTCGCTGTAATTGACCTCCTCCCCGTCGGCCTTGATGTGCATGATGACGTCGGTGCCCACGGTCTCCTTCTCGCAGGGGGTAATGGTGTAGCCGTCGGCCCCGTCGCTCTCCCAGCGGAAGGCCTGGTCGCTGCCGTACTTCCGGGTAACCACGGTGATCTTGTCGGAGACCATGAAGGCGGAGTAGAAGCCCACGCCGAACTGGCCGATGACGTCCATGTCCGCCGCCTCCGCCTTTTCCATCTCCTGGCGGAACTGGAGGGTGCCGCTGGAGGCGATGACTCCCAGGTTGTTCTCCAGGTCGCTCTCGTCCATGCCGACGCCGTTGTCGCTGACGGTGAGGACCCGGGCCTCAGGGTCCGCCTGGATGTGGATGAAGAAGTCCTCCCGCTTCATCCCCACATTCTCGTCGGTGAGGGACTGATAGCACAGCTTGTCGATGGCGTCGCTGGCGTTGGAGATGATCTCACGGAGAAAGATCTCCTTGTGGGTGTAAATGGAGTTGATCATCAGGTCCAGCAGCCGCTTGGACTCCGCCTTGAATTTTCTCTTTGCCATTGCTTTTGTTTCCTCCTGTAACGTCCGCCCCGGTCAAGCCGCGCCGGCGGGAGCGGACCAATATTTTATCGTCCCCTATCATGCCTGACAATTATGAACAAAATATGACGAAACTGTAAATATTAGCACTCGTATAAATTGAGTGCTAACCCCTCTCTTTCCAGCGGTAATGTTTGATCTATGTTAAATCTTTGATATGTTTTGTATATTCCTCTTGTGTCCGGCAAAAAAATATGATATAGTGCCCCTGCCGTCGGTGAAAGGCGGCTTCGATTCTTCCCATCCGGTGAAAGGAGAGAACGAGGTGGAAAAGACGGAGATGAAAAAAGGCCGCATTTCTTGGTTCACAGTTGGGCTCATCCTCGCCCTGGCGCTGGCCGCCGTGGCGTCCCTCCCCTTCCTGTTTGGTCCCCTGGCCTGAACTCCGCATGACGGAACCGGTCCGCAAGGGACCGTTTTCTTTTTTTCGGCCGTTTTTCCGGATCTCCTATCACCAAAAATAAAGCGCGCCGCGGGAAGCTCCCCGCGGCGCGCTCCTATTTTCGCGGCCTGGTCCCGGCAGTCACTGGATCTCCAGCCGGCGGCTGGTGGGGACCGTCTGATCTTTCTTGGGCATGGTCAGGGTCAGCACGCCGTTGTCATAGGCGGCCGTGATCCCCTCCGCCTGAACGGAAGAGATATCAAAGCTCCGGGAGAAGGAGCCGTAAGACCGCTCGCAGCGGATGTAGTTGCCCTTGTCGTCCTTTTCCTCTCTGCTGGCGTTGCGCTGGGCGCTGATGGAGAGGTAGTCGCCGTCGATGTCGATGTGAATATCCTCCTTCTTCACGCCGGGCAGGTCTGCCTCCAGCACGTAGGCGTCGCCGGTATCCTTGATGTCGGTCTTGAAGCCGCCCAGCTCATTGCCGCTGAAGAACCGGCGCTCCAGGTCCTCCAGGTCACGGAAGGGGCGGTAAAAGTCCATACGGTCTCTGCGGGTGAAAGGCATCAGTTCAAACATGATCAAAACCTCCAATGATGTATCAAATTAAAATAAGATGTATTCCGGCGGGAGCTTTCCTCCCCCGGCCCGAAGCATTTCCGGGGCCCTTCGGGACCGGCCCCCCGTTCTATTTCTGCCGCATCGGCCTCGCTTCCTTTTCTCTTTCTTTTTATGGCTCTATCTTATCCCCGGTTTGTGAACAAATATAGCAAAAATTGTGACCGGACTGTGAATCTTAGCACTCGCATACAGAGAGTGCTAATTCCGCCTGTTCGCGCCGCCTCACCCTGGCGAAAGGTCTTAAAGGCGCTGTGTCTTCCTCGCGGCAGCTGTCGTAGATTTTCTTGGTATGGATACAAACGGCCTCGCAGTTGTCTCTGCCTGCGGCGGAGACAGGGCCGGGCACAATACGTTCAGGCATACTGGACCTCCTAGTAAGTATAGCGATGGAAGGCGTCGGCCTTCATTCCAGTGTATGCGCCCCGGCGGAGGGTGTGAAACCCCAGGCGGCGCAGGGGCACGGCAGCAATGGGCGGAGCCAGGGAGATCAGTTCCCTCCGGCAATGCCTTAGCGGCGTGAAATTCGGTCTATACAAATTTTGGTTTGGCGGGTATAATAGGAGGAAAGAAATGAAGATGAGGAGGAGGGGCCTATGGCGTCCTTCGGCTTTATCACCGACAAGCTGGAGATCAAGTTTCTGATCCTGTACATCGCCTCCCGCCTGGTGGGACCGGTGCCCTTCGAGACACTGCAGGACCTGAGCATGTGCGACGGCGGCGTGGACTACTTCGACTTCGCCGAGTGCCTGGCGGACCTGGTGCGGACGGAGCATCTGTCAAAAAGCGAGGAGGGCCTCTACGCCGCCACGGACAAGGGGCGCCGCAACAGCGCCATCTGCGAGAGCAGCCTGCCCTACTCCGTGCGGATGCAGGTGGACCAGAACATCGTGGGCTACAACGAGCAGATCAAGCGGGCGGCCCTGGTGGGGGCCCGGGTGGACAAGCGGCCGGAGGGCGGGTGCACCGTCACGCTGTCCCTCAGCGACGAGCTGGACGACCTGATGGAGCTGAAGCTTCTGGTGACCCGGGAGGACATGGCAAAGGAGATGCAGAAGACCTTCCAGGCCCACGCCGAGGAGATCTACACCAAGATCCTGGCTGTCCTCTACGGCGGCGGAGCCTGAACGCCACGAATTTCCGCCGCCCGGGAAAATTCTGGTTGTAATATCCGGGAAACAGTGGTAGAATAAAAAAGATGGTTACCCCCATATTGACCGTATTGCAAGGAGTGACAAGAACATGGGCGAGAACAAAGACTACATGACCCATCCCGACGAGATGGGCTGCATCCATATCTCTGAGGACGTACTGGCCTCCATTGCCGCCGGCGCCGCCGCCGAGGTGGAGGGCATCAGCGGCCTGATGAACCTGGCCACCAAGAAGACCGCCGCCCGGGGCGTGCGGCTGAGCTTGGTGGACAACGCCGCCGTCATCGACCTATACGTCATGGTCCGCTATGGCTACCCCATCCCCGAGGTGGCCGAGAAGATTCAGAACGCCGTGTCCTCCGCCGTGGAGGCCATGACCGGCTTCCAGGTGAAGGCTGTCAACGTCCACGTGGGCGGCGTCAGCTTTCAGTAATCCCCACCGCCCCGCCGCCAGAGAGAGAGGCTTTTCACGATGATCAGAAACGTTGCCCGGGAGATTGCCATGCATCTCTCCTACGAGCTCAGCTTTACCGACCTGTCCGCTGAGGAGCTGCTGGACCAGCGGCTCAGTGCCGACCATTTTGAATCCCTGGCTCCGGAGTACGAGGTATACGGAAAGCTCCCCGGCCCCAGCCAGCGGACGTACATCCGCCGGGTGGTCCAGGGGATCGCGGACCACGGCTATGAGCTGGACCAGTACATCGAGCGCTACGCCGTGGGCTGGAAGTTTGCCCGCATCCCCCTGGTGGCCTCCGCCATCATGCGCCTGGCCATGTACGAGATCCTGTACATGCCGGACATCCCCAACGGCGCCTCCATCAACGAGGCGGTGGAGCTGACGAGGAAGTACGAGACCGAGGATGTGGCGCGCTTTGTCAACGGCATCCTTGGCTCCTTCGTCCGGGCCGAGGCCGGAGAGGAGCCGCCCGCCCGGGAGGCCGCTGCCGCCGAGGACACGGAGGAGGCGCCGGCCCAGGCGGAATAAACGCGAGCGTCAAAAAGAGCGCACGAGGATGTGCGCTCTTTTTCCTTACCGCGCGCCGCCGGAAGGAGAGGAAAAATGGAACAGCATGTCTACCAGGTGTCCGAGGTGAACCTGCTCATCAAGGGCGTTCTGGACAGCGTCCCCCAGCTGGGGAACATCTACGTCCGGGGGGAGATCTCCAACTACAAGCTCTACCCCTCCGGCCACCACTATTTTACGCTGAAGGACCCGGAGGGGGCCATCCGCTGCGTCATGTTCCGGGGACAGGCCCTGCGCCTGCGGTTCCGCCCGGAGAACGGCATGAAGGTCATAGCCCTGGGGCGGATCTCCGTATATCCCCGGGACGGGGCCTACCAGCTCTACTGCGACGCCCTGAGCCCCGACGGGGTGGGTGACCTCCATCTGGCCTTTGAGCAGCTCAAGGACAAGCTCTGGCGGGAGGGCCTCTTTGACGAGGGGCACAAGAAGCCTCTGCCCCGGTACCCGGAGACCATCGCCGTCATCACCTCCCCCGCCGGGGCGGCGGTCCACGACATGATCCGGATTCTGCGCCGGCGGTGGCCCGCCGCCAAGGTGAAGCTGCTGCCCGTCCGGGTCCAGGGGACGGAGGCCCCGGCGGAGATCGTCGGCGCCATCCGCTACGCCTGCCGCCACCATGTGGCGGACCTGATCATTACCGGCCGGGGCGGCGGGTCCATCGAGGACCTGTGGGCCTTCAACGACGAACGGGTGGCCCGGGCCATCTACGACGCGGACATCCCCATCATCTCCGCCGTGGGCCACGAGCCGGATGTGACCATCGCGGACTTCGTGGCCGACGCCCGGGCCGCCACCCCCTCCCACGCCGCGGAGATGGCGGCGCCGGACCAGGCGGAGCTGCTCCAGCGGCTGGGAAGCCTCCAGTCCCGGCTGGCTCAGGCGGAGGGCAGGCGCTTGTCCCTCCTCCGGGAGCGGCTGGCCGCCCTGGCGGCCAAGCGGGTGCTCCGGGACCCCATGGTCCCCATCCAGGACAAGGCCCTGCGGCTGGACCGCGCCCAGCGGGACCTGCTCCACGCCGCACAGCAGCGGCTGGCGGTCCCCCGGCAGCGGCTGGGGGAGCTGGCCGCCGGGCTGGACGCCATGAGCCCCCTGAAGGTCCTGGGCCGAGGCTTCGCCATGGTCACCGACGGGGAGGGCCGGGTCCTGCGCCGGGCCCTGGACGTTCCGGTGGGCGCACAGGTTACCGCCGCGCTGGCGGAGGGCAGGCTCCTTTGCCGGGTGGAGGACCGGGAGGCGCAGGCCGGATCAGATCACACCACAGAGGACCCCGCCGCTGCCGGCGGGGAGAGATAAGGAGGGCGCTATGCCTGCAAAAAAGACAAAGACCTTTG
>DVGP01000207.1 GCA_018712665.1 Candidatus Pelethomonas intestinigallinarum
ACCCATGTGGCGTACGCCACAGTGAACGGCTTCACCGTGGGATAAGCTGGGCGGCGGCAACGGCGGGCTATACCGGGGTCTGGACCAGCTCCAGGATCTTCAGGAGCGTGTGGGCGGCGCGGATATTGTAGTTGGCCAGGGCAAAGCGCCCCCGGCCGAACCGGTCCAGGACCACCGCCAGGGGAAGCCGGGCATCGCCAACACCCATGGCCAGCCGGACCCTCTCCCGGATAGACGCCTCCTCCGGCAGGAAGCAGGCGCAGGAGGGGATCTCCTCCAGGCACCGCTGCAGGGTGCGGTTTTCCGCCGCCTCCCGGCTCTCCAGGAGAAAGCGAATGGAGACCTCCCCCTCCCGGCAGGTCTCCTGGAGCTCCAACAGCTCCCGGAGCAGATGCTCCGTGGGCTCCGCCCCCGGCCGAAGGAAGAGCAAAAGGCTTCCGGCGTCTGTCGGAGCGGTCAGATCTTCCGCCGCACCATCTGTAAGGCTCTTTACCTTCACAGAGGGAAGGGCGGCGGACAGCAGCTTTTCCGCCGTGCGGTCCGGGATCGGAGCCAGATCTATGGTCCGCTCCCCCGCCAGGCGAAAACTGTACACCCGGGCGGAGACGGTCCCGTCGATCTGCCGGCGGGTGGCGACGAGGCGGTAGCAGCCGGCAGGCAGACCGCCCAGCAGAGAGGCGTCCCTTTCGGCCACGCCGTCCAGGTCCAGGATGCGGTAGTCCGTTCCCTCCCAGCGGCTGAGGGTGAACCGCTCCCGGTACCGGAGGGGTCCCTCCCTCGACCGCAGGATCAGGCGGCCTTCCCCTGGAGCGATCTCCCCGCCCCGGATCCCCAGGGCCCGGCAGATCTGCTCCGCCAGGAGCCGCCGCTCCGACGGCGGGCAGACGCCGTGGCGGAGGTAGGCCGCCCCGTCGCCCCGGCGGTCCGTCAGGCCGTGCTCCTCCGCCGGGCGCAGATGACCGTCCATCCAGCGGAGCACGTCGGCGCGGTCCCGGAGGCCCTTCCCCGCCAGACGGGCGGCGATCTCACACCGCACCGGCAGAAGGGGCTCGTTCTCCACCCTGGCGTTCAGGATATCCCGGCGCCAGATCCGTGGCTCGTATTTCTCCTTCCAGGGCAAGGCCGTCAGCAGAAAATCCTCCAGGGCCTCGCAGGTGATGTCGGCAAAATCCTTGTCCCGCAGGCTCCCCAACAGGGCCTCCTTGTCCTCCCGGTCATAGCCGGGCAGAGCCAAAAATTTCTCGATCTCCCCCCGGTTCCCTCCCGCGCAGACGAGAGGCCGGGGGCCTTTTTTGACAAAGGTATCCTCGCAGGCCCGGCGCTCCGCCTCACATTGGCGGAGACGCTCCAGGTGGGCACTGCCGGGGGCGGAAGCCGGGGGTGGGACGATTCCCGCCGAAGGCGTCAGCTCCCAGAGGACCTCCCGCTCCGTCTCCAGAGGGTCGAAACCCGCCTCCCAGGCGAGGGTGACGGTCCTCTCTTTCCGCAGGTCCACCAGCTTTTCCGTCAGACGGCCGCCGAACCAGGCGGAGACCACCAGACAGCCCAGGCCCGTCTCCATGGACGTCTCCCCCGCCCCGTCTGTCTCCCCCTGGAAGATGGTCCACAGCTGGCTGTCGTTGACCAGCTGGAAACGGACGGTGACGCCGGGAACCGGGAGCCCTCCCCGCTCTGCCCGGACGGCGAAGCGGACAGTCCGGGCGTACCGGGCCGTGACATTCACCACCCGGCAGCCGCCGTTCTCCAGGTCCGGTTCCAGCGCCCGAACCAGCATAGACCGTGAGGCGGCGGAGGTAAACCACCCCCGGTCCGGGGCCTCCTCCGGCTCACAGGCTCCCATGTACCGCCACCCGGTCCCGTCCCAGAACTCCACCCAGGCGTGGTTGTCGTCGCAGTGGGCCCAACGGGGGGCGTAGACCTGCCGGGCAGGGACGCCCACCGCCCGGAGCGCCGCCGTCAGGAGGGTGGACTCCTCCCCACAGCGGCCCCGTGCCCGGCTGCACACGCCCCGGGGCCCTAAGGTCCGGTCATCCGCCGGGGCGTAGGTGGCGTGGGCATAGCACCAGTAGTTCACCGCCAGGGCTGTTTCCACCAGCCCCAGCCCCTTCACCCGGTCCCGTAGCTGCTCGTAGAGCCAGGGCCGGGACCCATCGGGGAACTCGTTGTTCACCCGGGCGGGCAAGACATAGAGAAAAAACAGCTCCTCACCCACCTGACGGTCCAGCTCCCGCCGGGCCAGCAGGGCGGTCCGAACATCCTCCAAATGCTGCCCGGCGGGGATAGACGCCAGGTCCTGGGGCCCAAGGCCGGCGTACACCGCCCGGAGGCACAGGGCCTCCTCCTCGCTCAGGGCGGGAAGGAGCGCCGCAAGCTCCCGGCGGACCAGGGGCCAGTCCGCCAGATTCCGCTGAAAGCCCCAGTCGATCCGCCGCCGCCAGGCATCAGACACCGCCATGACGGTCCTCCCCCCGGAGGGCCAGGGCCGCGGAGCGGATGGCCTCCTCGTCGGTGCGCCAGACCTGGAACTCGCTGATGCCGGGCAGCCCCATGGACACGACGGGGTTGCGGTAGATCATGCCGCTGTCCAGGACCTTCTTTCCGGAGAGGTGGAAGCACCGGGCGGCAGGATACAGCGTCCGCAAATCCCGAATGATCCCGGCGCTGACACCACCGCCGATGAGGAGGTCCCCCCGGTCCCCCATCCGCCGGAGCAGCTCTCCGATGGTCTCCCGGCCCGCCCAGGCATCGGCGGCCTGTCCGG
>DVGP01000027.1 GCA_018712665.1 Candidatus Pelethomonas intestinigallinarum
TACCAAGCCTCGTACCGTCCGGAGGCGCAGTCGATGGTCAAGTGGTCCCCCTCGAAGGTAAAGTCCTTCAGGTAGTCGATATACTCCTCCAGGCAGAGGTCCAGCTCCGCCATCTTCGTGGCGTGGGGGACGCCCACATAGCGGAAGTGCCAGGGCTCGTCGTAGATGCCGGTGAGCTCCGCCTTGGCCTGGTCGTAGCGGACCACCCAGCCATAATTCTGGCAGTTCTCGTTGATCCAGGCGTACTCCCCGGTGCCGTCGTACTCACTGCTGGTGCCGTCGCTGTTGAGGACGGACAGGTCCACCACCAGGGCGGTGTGGTGCTCGCTGCCCCCGGGCTGGGCCACATACTTCTCCGCGTGGTTCAGGCCGCTGCGCTCCGCGCTCTGGTCAAAGAGGTGCTGCTGCTCCTCCGCCGTACGGTAGCAGGCCACCACATTGATGGTCTTGCTTCCCCCCTGGGCCGCGAAGTCATCCAGCAGGGCGTTGAGCGCCTCCATGGCCGCAGGGGCCAGGTACAGCTCTGTGGAGCGGATGTAGTAGCTGTCGCTCTTCTCCTCATAGAGGCTCACCAGCTCCTGGTCCTCCGGGAAGTGATAGTCCGTCCAGTTGTTCACCAATATCAGCTCCCCGGTGTATATGGCCGCCTCCCCCAGGTCCGTCAGGGTGCAGGCGATACCGGAGTCCGTGGTCATGTCCTCCGGCGGGGGCTCCGACTCGTCTCCCGTCCCGGGAGACTCCGCGCCGCCGGAACCGCTCCCGCCGTCAACGTCCTGACTGTCCGGCTCAGCGGGCGTCTGCTCCCCGCCCAGCATGGGACGGAGGAGAAAAAAGTACCCCGCCGCCAGCGCCGCAATCAGAACAATAAGGATCAGCAGCGGCGGGATGTAGGTGCCCCGCCGTCTGCCGCGATAAGGTCTGCTCATAGGAAAATGCCTCCTGTTCTTCTTCCCGGTTGATCTATGTGTTCCACTGAATGGAGCAGATCCGGCTGCTGCCGCTGGCCCAGCAGACCAGGCGCACCGGCAGGGTCTGCCCGTCGTAGGTGAAGCTCACCTCCGCCGCGGAGGCGAAATCGCCGCTGTTGCGCAGCTGACCCTCGGTGTTCTCCAGGATGCTCTGGATATACTGGCTGCGCCAGGAGGCGTCCACGCCGTCCAACCCCCAGTAGTCCCGCCAGGCGGTGCCGAAATTCATCGCGCCGTTGATCCCCCAGCTGGGGGCGCTGCCCCGGGTCCAGCGGAGGGTGAGGATCAGGATACGCCCGGTCTCCGCGTCCACCGCCAGGCTCACGGTATAGGGTGCGCAGGTGAGCTCCATGTAGTACAGGGTAAAGCTCACCTGGCTCTCCTGGTCGATATAGATGACCTCCCGCTGGCTGGTGAGCTCCACCACGTCCGTGTCGGACCACAGAGTGGGCAGGGCGCCCAGCCGCTGCAGCACCCGCAGCTCCGACTGCGCCGCCGACAGGCGGGCGCTCCACTTCTGGGCGTTCTTCTCCGCCTCGGCCTGCACATCGGCAGCGGCATTCTCCAGCTCCGCCTCCATGGAGACCGATATCTGGGCCTCCCCCTCCACCAGGGCCACCCGGACCTGACCGGCCCCGGCGTCCTCCAGGTCCAGCCAGCTCAGGTCGCCGCTCCGCAGGAGCAGCAGCTTCTCCGGCACCGTCAGCCGGATGCTGTCGGCGAACAGCTCCCGCTCCTCCTCCCGGACAATGTTGGGCGTATCCAGGAGGGCGCGGTCATCCCACTGGGAGAGCTGGGCGGGCAGGAAAAAGGCCAGGACCACCAGCAGGGCCGTCAGAGGCAGGGCCACCGCCAGGGGATGCTTTCTCAGTTTACTCATGTCGGGCCCCCTTCAACGTGACCTCCACGGTGGTCCCCACGCCCTCCTGGCTGGTGAAGCGGAGGACCCCGCCGTGGACGGCGGCGATCTCCTTGCACAGAGCCAGGCCCAGCCCGGCGCCGCCCTCGGCCCGGGACCGGGACTTGTCCACCATATAAAAGGGCTCGGTGATCCGGTCCAGCTCTGACGCCGGAATGCCCCGGCCGTGGTCCGTCACCGCCAGGCGGTAGCCATTTTCCGTCGGCGCGCCCTCCAGCAGCACCTCCCCGCCGGGAGAGGACGCCTTCCGGGCGTTGTCCAGCAGGTTCATCAGCAGGGTCTGAAGCAGGGCGGCTTCACCGGGGATCTCCCCCGCCTCCCCGCGGACTGTCAGCGTCAGGCCCGCCTTTTCCATGGCCGGCTGGGCCGCCCTGGCGGCGGACTGGCACAGCTCCCCCATGGCCACCGGCCCCCCGTCGGCGGCGCTGTGGCCCGCCACCAGCAGGCTCATGAGGGACAGGGAGAGCTTTTCCAGCCGCTTGCCCTCGGAGAAAATATAGCTGGCGGCCTTAAAGCGCATGTCCTGGCTCAGCTCCCGGCTTCGGAGCATGTCGGCGTAGCCGATGATGGAGGTGAGGGGCGTCTTCAGCTCATGGACGAAGCTGGCGGTAAACTCCTCCTGCCGGTGCTTGGCATCCTCCAGCTCCTCCACGGTCCGGCCGATGGCGTCGGCCATGCGGTTGAAGCTGTCCGCCAGCTCATGGATCTCATCCCCGCTCCCCACCTGGGCCCGGGCAGAGTAGTCCCCGGCGGCCAGGGCCGCCGCGGTCTTTCTCAGACTGCGGATGGGCCGGGTCAGCCAGGTGGACAGGAGGTAGAGCACCAGCCCGCTGACCGCCACGACGGCCAGCAGCAGGTACCGGTAGTACCGGTAGTGGGTCTCCCGGTCGGTGAAGAGGCTGGTGATGTCCCGGACGGTCTCCAGGTACAGCGCCCCGTCGGTGAGGGACACGGTGCCGGCGCAGTGGACAAAGATGCCGTCCTTCTCCTGCCGGATGGTGTAGCCGGTGGACTGCTCGTCAATGCTCTCCAGCAGCTCCCGGTCACTGGCGGCCGACAGGGCGGAGTAGATGGGCCGGCCGGACTCGGTGGTCACCTGGAACTGGCGATTCTCAAAAAAGGGGTCCTCCTCCAGGGTGCGGGCCACCCGGCGGCCGGCGGTGTCGATGTTCTCCAGGGTGACGCCCTTGGCGGCGCACACCGCCTCGTAGGAGATCCGCAGCATCTGCATCTCCTCCTGGGCCACGCCGATCTCCCGCTCCAGGGCGGAGCGGAAGGACAGGGACACCAGCAGGTAGCTGCCCGCGCTGAAGGAGGCCACCAGGATGCACAGTGTGGCCAGGGTGACCTTCCAGGAGAATCTCATTCCTTGACCTCCAGGCGGTAGCCCACCTTGTACACCGCCGTGATCCGCTCCTGCCAGCCCAGCTTCTTCCGCAGGCGCTGGACATGAAGGTCCACGGTACGGCTGTCGCCCATGTAGTCGCTCTCCCACACCCGCTCATAGATGGTCTCCCGGAACAGGGCGATGTTCTTGTTCTGCAGGAACAGCAGCAGCAGGGCGTACTCCTTGGCGGTGAGAGGCACCGGCTTGCCGTCCCGGGTCACCACCCGGGACTGGGTGTCCACCGTCACGTCTCCCACCACGATCCTGCTCTCGGTCTTGTGGTAGCGGCGGAGCACCGTGGCCACCCTGGCCAGCAGCTCCGCGATCTCAAAGGGCTTGACGATGTAGTCGTCGGCCCCCAGCTTCAGCCCCTTGATCTTGTCCTTCACAGCGTCCCGGGCGGTGATGAAGATCACCGGGATCTCCAGGGGCGCTATGTACTCCATGAGCTCAAAGCCGTCGATCCCCGGCAGCATCACATCCAGCAATATCAGGTCGTAGCGCCGCTCCCCCACGGCGTCCGCCGCCGCCGTGCCGGAGGAAAGGCAGTCGCAGCTGTACCCCGCCGCCGTCAGGCTCATGTCCAGCAGGTCGGCAATGGGCTTTTCATCCTCTACAATCAAAATTTTAATCATTATCTTTCCTCTTTACGCCTCTATGCCCCGCCGGCAGCCGCCGGCGGGCCTCGCTCCCGGAAGGTTTATCCGTCTGCTACAGTATACCCCGGGACCCCGCCCGGGGTCAACACCCTGTCCGCAAAATCGGCCAG
>DVGP01000028.1 GCA_018712665.1 Candidatus Pelethomonas intestinigallinarum
TCTCCTTGAGCACGACCTTCAGGGTGTGGAACACCTCGGCGCAGCGGCGCAGGGCTTCCTGGAAGGAGGGCGCGGAGACGGGCATGATCATGAACTCCTGGATCTCCACGTTGTTGGTGGCGTGGGCGCCGCCGTTGAGGATGTTCATCATGGGCACGGGGAGCTGCTTGGCGTTGACGCCGCCGATATAGTTGTACAGGCTGGTGCCCAGGCTCTCAGCGGCGGCCTTGGCGCAGGCCAGGGAGGCGCCCAGGATGGCGTTGGCGCCCAGCCGGCCCTTGTTGGGGGTGCCGTCCAGGGAGATGAGGGCCTTGTCGATGGCCACCTGGTCCAGAACGTTCATGCCCACCAGGCACTCGGCGATCTCGCCGTTGACGTTGCTCACCGCGGTCTCCACGCCCTTGCCGTTGTAGCGGCCCTTGTCGCCGTCCCGCAGCTCGCAGGCCTCGTAAATACCGGTGGAAGCGCCGGAGGGCACGGCGGCGCGGCCCATGGTGCCGTCGTCCAGATAGACCTCCACCTCAACGGTGGGGTTGCCCCGGCTGTCCAGTATCTCGCGGCCGACAACGTCAACGATCTCAAGCATCTGCTTCATGGGAATCAATCTCCTTTCAAATTGCGGACGGGCTGTCCCCGTGCACGGGCGGCCCGACGGCCTCCCGGGGCCCGATGGCCAGGGGGGAAGAGAAGGGGGACGGCGTCCGCTGGTATCCGCATAAAATTATATGTAGTTCCCCTGATTTTGTCAAGACAAGCCCCGATAAATCCCGGAAAACCGCATCTTTTCTCCCATTCCGCCAGAAAGAGGGAGCGGAGGGGGAGGGGAGGCCGCGATTTTGACGGGAGGCCCCTCCCTACAGCAGGCCCATGGACCGGAAGAGGAAGGTGATGAGGAAGATGGTCCCCAGGGACAGGCCGCTGGTGAGAGCCACCAGCTGGGCCGCCAGCTCCCCGTCGGAGCCCATCTGCTGGGCCATGGTGAAGGAGGACACCGCCGTGGGGGCGGCAAAGAACACCATCAGGGCCGTCAGCTCCACCCCACGGAAGCCCAGGGCCACCGCCGCCGTCAGGGCCACGGCGGGGAGGAGGACCATCCGGGCCAGGCAGGTCCAGACCAGCACCCTTCGGTTGCGGTGGAGGCCCTCCAGGGACAGGGTGGCCCCCAGCATGGTGAAGGCCAGGGGCGTGGCCACCCGGGACATGGTGGCCACCACGTCCACCACCATCGCCGGCAGGCGGATGCCCAGGAAGAGAAGGAGCAGGGCCAGGGCGCTGGCGATGATGAGGGGGTTTGTCACGATGCCGGAAACCAGCTTTTTCCCGCTGACCCGGCCGCTCCCCTCCGGCCGCCAGTATTCCAGCAGCAGCACGGCGATGACGTTCATGGCCGGCACCACCACCGCCGACAGCAGGGCCGCCACGCCGGCGTTGCCCTCGCCGTAGATGTACTCGGTGACCGCCAGGCCGAACATGACGAAGTTGCTCCTGACGATAGCCTGGACGACGACGCCCACCTGGTCACGCCGGTGGACGAGCCGGGGTACGATCAGCAGGGACAGGGCCAGGGACAGGACCAGCCCCGCCGCCGCGAAGGCCAGGACCTCCACACTGAAATCCTGGGCCAGATCCACGTTGTAGATGTTGTAAAAGAGCAGACAGGGCAGGAACAGGTGGAAGTTGATGGCGTCCACCCGCCGCACCAGGGGCCGGTCCGCCATCCCCGTCTTCCGCAGAATGACCCCCGAGGCCATCATCACCAGCATGGGGAACACGACCCCCAGGGCCACCAAAAAGCTTTCCAATCTCCATCCCTCCGTAGGCCGGGACTCCGGCAAAATGCAGATACATTGTACCATATGCCCGAAAAAAGGCAACGGCGTGTTTGGAGGCTTCGCAAAATGAGGATTGATTTTTTACATGATTTGCCATATAGTGTAAAAGGTAAAGTTTTGATTTCTTCCCGCAAAGGAGGACCTTTTCATGAAGAGAAAGACACGGGTCGGTCTGGTGACCAGCGGCGGCGACTGCCAGGGATTGAACGCCGCCATCCGGGGCGTGGGCAAGGCCCTGTTCCAATATGTGGACAACATCGAGATCTTCGGCATGTACGACGGCTACCGGGGGCTCATCGAGAACGACTACAAGTTCATGGAGCCCAAGGACTTCTCCGGCATCATCGCCCAGGGCGGCACCATCCTGGGCACCTCCCGCCAGCCCTTCATCCCCGGCAAGGCCATCGTGGACAAGGAGGGCAAGGACGTGATGCCCGCCATGCTGGACACCTACAACCGTCTGAACCTGGACTGCCTGGTGGTGCTGGGGGGCAACGGCACCCAGAAGAGCGCCAAGCTCCTCCACGACGCCGGCATGAATGTCATCACCCTGCCCAAGACCATCGACAACGACATCTACGGCACCGACGAGACCTTCGGCTTCCAGTCCGCCGCCGACATCGCCACCAACGTCATCGACTACATCCACACCACCGCCCTGGCCCACAGCCGGATCTTCCTGGTGGAGGTCATGGGCCGGGACGCCGGGTGGCTGACCCTCACCGCCGGCATCGCCGGCGGCGCCGACGTGATCCTGATTCCTGAGATCCCCTACGACATCGAGAAGGTGGCGGAAACCATCGAGCGGCGGAAAAAGAAGGGGCGGACCTTCTCCATCGTGGCGGTGGCGGAGGGCGCCGTCTCCAAGGACGACAAGGTCCTCTCCGAGGAGGAGCGCCGCCGCCGGAAGGACGCCAACCCCTACTCCACCATCTCCTACCGCATCGCCGACGAGCTGGAGAAGATCACCAGCCAGGAGGCCCGGGTCACCGTCCCCGGTCACTACCAGAGAGGCGGCCCCGCCTGCCCCTACGACCGGGTCCTGGCCACCCGCTTCGGCACCGCCGCCGCCCGGATGATCATGGAGCAGAAGTACGGCTGCATGGTGGGCATCCAGGGCGGGAACATCGTCCACGTTCCCCTGGAGGAGGCCGCCAGCCGGACCAAGTTCCTGCCGGTGGACCACCCCCTGATCCAGACCGCCCGGGACGCCGGCACCGGCTTCGGCGACTGAAAAATGAGCCGCCCTGTTGCTAACAGGACGGCTCATTTTTGCGAACAAAACGGAGGACGCGATCCGGGATCGCGTCCTCCGTCGTTTTTCAGATCGACGCCGCTCTTACATCAGCTTGGTGGTGAAGTACACCAGCGCGGCGAAAAGCAGGATGCCCAGCACCCACAGCAGGTAGAAGGACGCGGCGGGGAGCAGCAGGGTCACCACGATGGACAGGGCCCCGGCGGCGCAGGCGGCGTAGAGCACCCGGTAGTCGCACTCGGGGGTGAACACCCGCAGGCCGCCCAGCTTGCCGCCCTCGGTCTGGACCCGGCGGATCAGGCCGGCCAGCACCACCAGGGCGATGACCACCAGCACGGCGCACACGATCACCGGGACCCGCCACGTACCGGACACTCCGTTGCCGCAGACCCACACGGAGAAGAGAGACCCGGTCAGGATCACGGTAGTGGCGAAGCACTCGTGCTGGAACAGGAAGTACACCAGCCCCAGCAGCGTCAGCACCGGGACGGCGATGCACATGGCGGTGATGCCCCGGTTCTGGTCAAAGAACCGGGTGATGACCCAGCCGGAGACCGCCAGGAAGGCCCCGATCCCGGCCACCCAGGTCATGGCGGTTCGGAGCTTGGCCTGGTTCCGCTTGACCACGGCCACTACGACCCCCGCGACCAGCATGACCAGGCCCAGCCAGACGCCCCAGCGGAGGATCCGGTCCCACAGGAGCAGGGAGGAGACGGTGCTGGCGGTGTAGAAGCGCTGTACGATAAAGAGGTAGCACTCGGCGGCGAGGCCCAGAAGAAAGACGTTGAAGACCCGGTGCAGGGCCTGGTTCTCCATCTGCTGCCGCTCGGCCCTCTTTTGACTGATTGGTTTTTTAGACATTGTATCAAGAACCTCCGAAAGGATTCTGGGGAAACGCTCAGGGGAAATTGCGCGACGCAACGTTCATTCTATCAGATTTCCACGCGAATTGCAAGATAAATTGACTTTGAATCGCGGGAAACCTCAGTTGATCTGCCGGCGGCGGGAGAGGTTGATGGTGCCCTCCTGCATGTCGGTGATCATGTCCAGGCTGCGGCCGGTCCCCTCCGCCACACAGGCGATGGCGTTCTCCGCCACCACGGTGGCGATGCCGGTGCGGGAGGAGATGAGCTTGTCGAAGCCGTGAATCAGGCTGCCGCCGCCGGTCATGACGATGCCGTTGGTGGATACGTCCGCCACCAGCTCCGGGGGCGTCCGCTCCAGCACGGAGTGGATGCTCTCCAGGATGCGCTCCGAGGGCTCCTCGAAGGCCTCCAGCATCTCAGAGGAGGACACGGTGATGGTCTTGGGCAGGCCCGTCAGCAGGCACCGGCCCTTCACATCCATGGTGATCTCCTCCTCCATGGGGTAGACGCAGCCGATGGCGATCTTCATCTTCTCCGCCGTGCTCTCGCCCACCAGGATGTTGTGCTTGCGGCGCATATACTTGACCACGGCCTCGTTGAACTGGTCCCCGGCCACCTTGATGGAGGCGGACTCCACCACGCCGGAGAGGGAGATGACGGCGATGTCGGCGGTACCGCCGCCGATATCCACCACCATGTGGCCGTCGGGCTTGGTGATGTCGATGCCCGCGCCGATGGCGGCGGCCACAGGCTCCTCAATGAGGTACACCCGGCGGCAGCCGGCCTGGATGCCCGCGTCCACCACGGCACGCTCCTCCACCTCGGTGATGCCGGAGGGGACGCAGATGATAACCCGGGGCTTGAAGATCATGAAGCCCGCCACCTTGCGGATGAACTCCCGGAGCATCCGCTCGGTCATGTCGTAGTCGGAGATGACGCCCTCCCGCAGGGGGCGGATGGCGACGATGTTGCCGGGGGTGCGGCCCAGCATCTGGCGGGCCTCCTCGCCAACCTTCAGGAGCTTGCCGGTATTCTTGTCCATGGCCACCACGGATGGCTCGTTGAGAACGATGCCCTTGCCCTTGACGTAGACCAGAACGGAAGCGGTACCCAGGTCGATACCGATATCTTTCGCGAACGCGCACATAGTTTCCACCTCGTATTCTCTATTTTAGGCAAATTGCTTGCTTGTACTCTAAAAAATCATTATACCGGGCCATTCCAAATTTTGCAAGCAGTTACCATAACTTTCTTTCCTCATTTTTGTCCAAATTCTAAGGCAAAACAGGCCCCTGCCGCCGTCTTTTGGACAAATCCAGGTCACGTCCCGTCCTCCTCGGGCGGCCGTCCGCCCGCCAGGGCCGCGCAGACCACCGACGCCGCCCCCGCATCCATCAGGGTCCGGGCGCAGGCGGCCAGGGTGCTGCCGGTGGTGACCACGTCGTCCACCAGCAGGAACCGCCGCCCCGCCGCCAGCTCGGGCCGGGGGACCAAGTAGGCGGCCTCCACGTTCCGCCGCCGCTCCTCTGGAGATTTGACGGTGGACTGGGGGCGGTTGTTCCGGGCTTTTCGGAGGATTTTTTCCGCCTTTACGCCCCAGACCCTCCCCGCCGCCTCCGCAAGCAGCCGGGCCTGGTCGTAGCCCCGGGAGAAATTCCGCCGGGCGCTGACGGGGACGAAGGTCACCGCGTCGAACCGCCCGCCCAGCTCCTCCGCCGCCGTCTGGGCCAGGAGGCGGCCGAACACCGCCGCCCGTCCGGGCTTATTCTGGAACTTCAGGGCGTGGACCCCGTCCACCACCGGCCCGGCGTAGTAGAAGGTCACGGCGCAGTCGAAGCCGTCCACGCTCCGCACCGTCTCCCCAGGGCCCCGATAGGGCAGGGCCTTGGCGCACCGGGCGCAGACCTCTTTTTCTGCGTCCCCCAGGAGCGCGCCGCAGAAGGCACACTTTGGAGGAAAAATGATATCCAAAATTGCCGCTGGGAGATCCATCGTCTGTCCCTGCCTTTCTTCGGCCCTGGCAGCGCAGGAGCTTGTGGGGGCTGCCCGCCCCCATGCCCCAGGGATTGGGGAGTTTCGCCCCCCGGGGCGAGGGGAGAATCGGGGGCTGCGCGCCCCCGAATCCCGCGGTTCAGACCTTGTGGGGGCTGCCCGCCCCCACACCCCGGGCGTCTCGGGGGCTACGCGCCCCCGAACCCCGCGGTTCACTTTTGGACGCCCAAAAGTGAACCGAAAAACCGCCAAAACCAAGGTTTTGGATTCCTTTTTCCAATCGGTCTTTATCAGGTTTGGTACTTCTCTGCCACTGAATTTCGTTCTGTTTCTGATCTACAGTTTGGCGGTCAACGATGCTCCGCCTGCCGGCCTGTTAAAGAGAGACATGTTTCATATGCCCCTGTCGGAGGTCAATCCTTCTTGCGGGGATAGGGCTTTTTCTCGTTGGTCATATCCAGCAGATAGTCTATGCTGGTGTTGAAAAACAGAGCCAGCTTTTTTAGCAGGGGTATGGGGATGTTGACTTTTCCAAGTTCATAGGAC
>DVGP01000208.1 GCA_018712665.1 Candidatus Pelethomonas intestinigallinarum
GAGGAAAAGCAATGAATGTAACTGTGATCGGCGCCGGTCTGGCGGGCTGTGAGGCGGCCTGGCAGCTGGCCCGGCGGGGGTTGGCCGTCACCCTGGTGGAGATGAAGCCGGAAAAAAAGACCCCCGCCCATGAGACCGAATATTTCGCGGAGCTGTGCTGCTCCAACTCCCTCCGGTCCGACCAGCTGGAGAACGCCGTGGGCCTTTTGAAGGAGGAGCTGCGGCGGCTGGACAGCGTGATCCTCCAGGCCGCCGATGCCACGCGGGTGGAGGCCGGCGGGGCCCTGGCCGTGGATCGGAAGGGCTTCTCCGCCTATGTGACAAGGGCGGTCCGCTCCCATCCTAACATCACTGTTGTGGAGAAGGAGGTCACCTCCCTGCCGGAGGAGGGGCCGGTGATCGTGGCCACCGGGCCCCTGACCAGCGACGAGCTGACCCGGCACCTGCAGGACCGCTTCGGGGAGGGCTCCGCCCTCAACTTTTTTGACGCCGCCGCCCCCCTGGTGACCTACGAGAGCGTGGATATGTCCAGGGCGTGGTTCGCCTCCCGGTACGACAAGGGCAGCGCCGACTACATCAACTGCGCCCTGTCGGAGGAGGAGTACCGGTCCTTCTGGCGGGAGCTCTGTGACGCCCAGGAGGCCCCGGTCCACGGCTTTGAGGACAAGCTGGTTTTCGAGGGCTGTATGCCTGTAGAGGTCATGGCCCGCCGGGGGGAGGACACCCTCCGCTACGGGCCGTTGAAGCCCCGTGGCCTGAAGGACCCGGCCACCGGGAAGGAGCCCTACGCCGTGGTGCAGCTCCGCCGGGACAACGCGGAGGGGAGCATCTACAATCTGGTGGGCTTCCAGACCCATTTGAAGTTCGGGGAGCAGAAGCGGGTGTTTTCCATGATCCCCGCCCTTCGGGAGGCGGAGTACGTCCGATACGGCGTCATGCACCGCAACACCTACTTGAACTCTCCCCGCCTCCTGGACCGGTACTACCGGCTGCGGACGGAGCCCAGGATCGCCTTCGCCGGCCAGATGACCGGCGTGGAGGGCTATGTGGAGTCCGCCGCCTCCGGCTTCCTGGCGGGAGTGGAGATGGCCCGGAGCCTCAGGGGGATGGCCCCCCTGGACCTGCCCCGGGAGACCGCCATCGGCGCCCTGGCCCTCTATATCTCCGACCAGTCCGTGGAGCATTTCCAGCCCATGAACGTCAACTTCGGCATCATCACCCCACTGGGCTATAAGGTCAAGGGCAAGCGGAACAAGAACGCGGAGATCTCCCGGCGGGCCCTGGAGGTCGTCGACGGGATGAAAGAGGAGATCATGCGGTGACCTTCCGACCCCATATGAAAATCACCCAAGGAGTTTTTTCATGAGAAATGTGGCGCTGAAGCTGATGTACAACGGTACCGCCTACCACGGCTGGCAGGTGCAGAAGACGGAGATCACTGTGGCGGAGACCCTGGAGAAGGCTTTGGCTACGATCTGCGGCCACCCGGTAAAGGTCACGGGCTGCGGCCGCACCGACGCCGGAGTCCACGCCGAGCACTACATCGCCAACTTCCGCACCGCCTCCACCATCCCCGCCGACCGCATCCCCCTGGCGGTGAACACCCGCCTGCCGGAGGACATTGTGGTCTGCCGGGCCTTTGACGTGGCGGAGGAGTTCAACGCCATCGGCTCCTGCTTGAAAAAGGAGTATACCTACCGCATCTTCAACTCCCGCATCCGCAACCCCTTCTACGTCCACCGGGCCTACTTTTACCCAAAGCGGCTGGATGAGGCGGTGATGGACCGTGCGGCCCGGGCCTTTGAGGGCACCCATGACTTTCGTGCGGTCCGCAGCGTGGGGACGGAGACCAAGACCACCGTGCGGACGGTCCACTACTGCCGTGTGGACCGGGCAGGGGACCTGCTGGAATTGAAGGTATGCGCCAACGGCTTTTTGTATAATATGGTGCGGGCTATCACCGGCACCGTGCTCTATGCCGCCGAGGGGAAGCTGTCGCCGGAGGATATTCCCAGAATTCTGGACAGCGGAAACCGGACCCTGGCAGGCCCAACGGTGCCGCCGGGGGGGCTGTACCTGACAAAATTGTGGTATGAGGATGAGCGGCTCAATGGATAGCAGGGAAGAGAAAAAAACCGCTCTGCCGCCCTCCGCGGAGGGGAATGCAGAGGGGCAGAAGAAATCCGGGGAAGAGAAGGGGAAGAAGTCGGGCTTTCGCCGTTGGCTGACGCTTCTTCTGGTGCTGGTGGCAGTGCTGGCGGTGGTGGTGCTCACCACCATGGAGGACGGCCGCCACTTTGCCTCTCTGCGCCGCTGGCTTATGTACGGCAGCAGCGGCGAGACGGCCAATCTCTATACCTACGCCGCCGACCAGTCCAACCGCTACGCCATGCTGGGGGAGGACTTGCTGGTGGTGACGCCGAACAGCATCCAGCTTCTTCAGGATGACGGAACGGTGATTTACGATCTCCCGGTGAGCCTGTCCGCCCCGGTGCTGTCTGTGGGAGATGAGCAGGCGGCGGTGTGCGATGCCGGGGGAAACACCCTCTACATTCTAGATCGGGCGGGCATTCTCCGCACCATGAGCACTGAGGGAAGCCTGTGCTACTACACCGCCCGGATGAGCGAAGGGGACTACCTGGCGGTGACGGAGGAGAAGAGCGGCTACAAGGCGTCGGTGTCGGTTTATGACAGGACCGGCGAGCTGCTCTTTCACTTTGATTCCTATGACAGCTACATCAGCGACGCGGTGGTGACGGAGGACGGGAGGAGCCTGGTAGCGGTGAGCCTGGACGTGCAGGACGGCGTCTTCGCCAGCCGGCTGTTGGTCTACGACCTGTCCAGCGCCCAGCGAACCGGAGAGATTACCATACGGGACGGCCTGGTGCTGGACCTGTCCGTCAACGGTGACCGGATGCTGTCTCTGTGTGACAAGCGGCTGTCCATTACCACCCTGGCAGGGGAGACGCTGCTGGATCTGCCCTACGGCAACCTCTACCTCCACGACTACGCCCTGACGGGGGAGGACTTCTGCGCCCTGCTGCTGGGCCAGTACCAGTCTGGCAACGTCTGTACGCTGACCACCTATGACCTGGATGGAACGGCTCTCGGCAGTCTGGAGCTGAGCGAGGAGGTGCTGGACATCAGCGCTGCGGGGGAGTATCTGGCGGTGCTCTACAGCGACAGCCTGGTACTGTATACCCGTGATCTTCAGGAGCATTCCCGCCTGGAGGATACCGGCTACGCCGGTCGGGTCCTGATGGAGGACAGCGGCACCGCTGTGGTCATCTCCGCCTCCTCCGCCTGGCGGTTTTTACCCTGATTTGGGCGCTTTATTGAAGATCCGACCATTTTCCCAGAGAAAGGAGCTGGCCTTTTTTGTCCGTGTCTGCTATCATGGATCTCGCGATCCTCGGTGTGCTGGCGTTGTGTGTGGTGATGGGGGCGAGGAAAGGCCTATTCCGCAGTTTGATGGGGCTGGTTGCCGTCATAGCGGCTCTTGCGGCAGCCGTATGGGCCTCTAATATCGCCGCTGACTTTGTCATCGACAGGATGCTGCGTCCCGCCACCGAGGCGGCCATTGAAGAGCGGGTGGATCAGATGCTGGAGGAGGAGACCGCTGTCAGCTCTCCTCTGGAGGAGATGGAGGAGGTGGTGGACGCCATCCCCAACGACTTCATCCGGGAGCAGGCCCGGTCCCTGCTGGGGACGCTGGGCTTGTCCGCTGAGGCGGCGGAGCGGTCCACGCGAGAGGCGCTGCTGGAGGGGGCCGGCCAAATCGTTGACACAGTGCTGGATACTGTGGTCCGAGGCATTCTTCAGTCTGTGCTCTGCTTTATTTTGTTCCTCCTTGTGTCCCTGGTCCTCCGCTTGGCGACGCGGGCCCTCGACATTACCTTCCACCTGCCGGTCCTGAAACAAGCCAACTGGCTGGGGGGACTGCTCTTTGGGGCCGCCAAGGGCCTGGTGCTGGTGTGCCTGGGGGTATGGCTGCTGGGCCACCTGGGCCTGTGGGTGACGGAGGAGGCTATAGAGGGCTCCTATCTTCTCAAGATTGTGGCCGGATGGGTAGGAGTATCCACACATTCTGTGGTCTGATATTCCGAGACCACAAAATGTTGGGTTCCCCTCTTTAAAAATTTTCAATTTGTTCATACCAACAGGCCTCTGATTTGGTATAACGTATACGAAAATCTTTCAGTCCATTCACCGGCCTGTCCCATTGGCCGGTTCCGGAGGTAATTGATATGCAACCAACCCTTTGCAGCAGATGCAAAAAACGCGTGGCCGTCGTGTTCATCTCGAAGCTCGAGAACGGGAAGACTGTCAACGAGGGCCTCTGCTTGAAGTGCGCCAAGGACCTGGGGCTGCCCCAGGTGAACGATATGATGCGCCGCATGGGCATCACCGATGATGATCTGGAGGCCATCAACGACGAGATGATGCAGGCCTTCGGCGGAGCGGAATCCATGGAGGGCCTGATCCCCCAGGGGGATGACGAGGCCGACGGGGACGAGGAGGACGGCAAGACCGCCACCTTCCCCTTCCTCAACCGCCTCTTCAACAACGGGGAAAACACCCCCGCTCCCAACGGCGACGCAGGGCGGAGCCACGACTCCGGCAAGGAGCGCAAGGGGGACAAGGGCCAGAAGGCGCCCAAGCGCAAGTACCTGGACAGCTACTGCATCAACCTGACCCAGCGGGCCCGGGAGGGTAAGCTGGACAACCTGGTGGGCCGGGAACAGGAGATCGAGCGGGTGATCCAGATCCTCAACCGCCGGCAGAAGAACAACCCCTGCCTCATCGGTGAGCCCGGCGTG
>DVGP01000209.1 GCA_018712665.1 Candidatus Pelethomonas intestinigallinarum
GGGAGGCGGTGAGGCCGCCCCTCAGATTCGGGACCCCCGGCAGAAGACACGTGACCGCCAGCCCCCAGCAGACCAGCTCTCTTATTCTCACAGCAGCCGTAAGACGCCGGCGCATCCTCTCGGGCAGGGCAAAGAACAGCAGGACAGCCCCGACCCAGCACAGGAAGGCCCCTTCGACAAAGAACGAGAGAGGGCCGACGACATTATTGATTACAATCAGAAGTCCAAACAGGAGGCACACCGCCGCCGGGATACCCAAGAGGATCGCTCTCTTTTTCTCGCGCTCCATAGCTGCTCTCCTTTTGCGTTCTGTTGGGGCCTCTCACTCCAGGCCCTCCGCCTCCTCGCTGAGCCGCTCCCATCGCTCCATCAGCTCCAGGAGCTCCTCGTCCATCTGCTCCTTCTCGGCATAGAGGACGCTGTACTTCTCGTAGTCGCAGGCGTTGGCCTCCAGCTCCGCCTCCTTGTCCTTGATGGCCGCCTCCAGCTTGTCGATCTCCCGCTGGACGATGGTCAGCTGCTTCCGGGCGGCCTGCTGGGCCCGGCCCCCCTTGGGGGCGGCGGGCTTCTCTGCCTTTTTCGCCGCCTTCTCCTCTTTCGGCTGAGCCTGCTGGAGCTGCCGCTGGCGCTCCTTGATCTCCCGGTACCGCTGGAAGGGCACGGGGTAGTCGGTGATGACCCCGTTCTCCAGCTCCCAGACCCGGGTGGCGAAGCGGTTGATGAAGTAGCGGTCGTGGCTGACAAAGAGCAGGGCGCCCTCGTAGGCCTCCACCGCCTCCTCGATCCACTCCCGGCTGTCGATGTCCAGATGGTTGGTGGGCTCGTCCAGGACCAGGAGGTTGATCTCCTCGTCCATGAGCATACACAGCCGCAGGCGGCTCTGCTCCCCGCCGGAGAGGACGGAGACGGGCTTGAACACGTCCTCCCCCCGGAAGTTGAAGGCCGCCAGCCGGTCCCGGGCGGCCTGGGTGGTCATGCCCCGCTTGGCGTAGAGCATGGTGTCCACCAGGTTTCGCTCCGGATTGTCGAAGCGGATGATCTGGGGCAGGTAGGCCACCCGGACGGTGGGGCCGAAGCGGAACCGCCCCTGGTCCGCCTGCTCCTCCCCCATGAGGATCTTCAGGAGGGTGGACTTGCCGGTGCCGTTGTCCCCGATGAGGGCAATACGCTCGCCCCCCTCCACCAGGGCCTCCACGCCGTGAAACAGCGTTTTCTCCCCGAAGGACTTGCCCAGGTCGTGGATCTCCAGCACCTCGTCCCCGGCGAACTCCCGCTCGCCGAACCGGGCGGTGAGGGCCCGGGCCTTGGTGGGCTTCTCCGTCTGGCGGATGCGCTCGATGCGCCGTTCCATGGAGAAGGCCCGCTTGTGGAGCTTGTCGTTGCCCATGAAGGCCCACAGGTGGAGCTTGTCCGCCGCCTCCTGGAGCTGGCGGATCTTGGCCTGCTCCTTCTCATACTGGCGGAGCTTCTCCTGGTAGCGCCGCTCCTTCTCGATGGCGTAGAAGGTGTAGTTGCCGGAGTAAAACTCCGCCTTGCCGTCGCAGATCTCGATGACCCGGCTGATGGTCCGGTCCAGGAAGTAGCGGTCGTGGCTGATGGCCACCACCGTGCCCTTGAAGCGGCGGACATAGTCCTCCAGCCACTCCACGGCGTGGAGGTCTAAGTGGTTGGTGGGCTCGTCCAGGAGAAGGATGTCCGTGTCCTCCAGGATGAGGCGGCCCAAGTTCACCCGGGTCTTCTCCCCGCCGGAGAGGCTGTCGAAGAGCTGCTCCCGCATGGCCTGGGAGATGCCCAGGCCGTTGGCCACCTTGCCCACAGCGGTGGCGGTGTCGTAGCCGCCGATGCCCTCAAACTTGGCGGAGAGCTCCCCGTAGCGGCGGAGGGTGGCCTCGCTGCTGTCCCCGGCGGCCATGGCGGCGGCCAGGGCCTCCATCTCCTCGGCCAGCTTCTGGTGGCGGGAAAAGGCGGTGTTCAGCACGTCCTCCACCGTGTAGCCCACGGGGAACACGGGGATCTGGGAGATGAGCCCCAGGCGGCGGCCCCGGGGGATGACCACCTCCCCCTCGTCGGGCTCCAGCTCCCCGGTGAGAATGCGGAAGAGGGTGGACTTGCCGGCGCCGTTGCGGCCCAGCAGCCCCACCCGCTCCCCGGTCTCCACCTGGAAGGTGATGCCGTCCAGTATGTTGTTTCCGATCTCAAAGGATTTTTTGATTCCGTTGACGCTGATGTCTATCATGGTTCTTTCTCTGGTTTCTATCGTGATGGCGCGGAGAGGACGGCTGTTGGGCGGCGTCCCCTCCGCGGCTGATTACTTCTTTCTGGAATAGGGTGTGTCCTCCAGAGGGAGGGTGTACCGCCGCTTGCCGTCGAAGCGGTAGTAGGCGTCGGCAATGGCGGGGGCGGTGGGGATGGAGGTGATCTCCCCGATGCCGATGGCGCCGCAGGCCACATCCAGCCCCGGCTTCTCCACCACGATGGCCTTGACCTCCGGGACCTGGTCCGCCCGCAGCAGGCCCAGGGTGCCGAACTTGGCGGTGGGCCGGCAGTCCACCACCGGGTACTGCTCCGTCAGGGCGAAGCCCATGGACATGACCACGCCGCCCTCGATCTGGCCCTCGCAGGAGATGGGATTCACCGCCTTGCCCACGTCGTGGGCCGCCACGATGCGCTGGATCTTCCCGTCCTCCCCCAGCACGCAGATCTGGGTAGCGTAGCCGTAAGCCACGTGGCTGACGGGGTTGGGCACGTCGGCCCCCAGAGGGTCCGTCTTGGCCAGGTACTCGCCCCGGTATTCCGTGCCCTCCAGCGCCTCCAGGGTCCTCCCCTCCAGGGCCTTCTTCAAATCCTGGCAGGCCCGGCGGCAGGCTTCGCCGGTGATAAGGGTCTGCCGGGATCCGGAGGTGGTGCCGGAGTCCGGCGCGTCGTAGGTGGTGCTGTGCTCATAGACCACCGCCTCCCGGGGCAGGGAGAGCTGGTCGCAGCAGATTTGCACCAGCACCGTCCCCAGCCCCTGGCCGATGCAGGAGGCCCCGGCGTGGATGTGGACCTTCCCATCCTGGATCAGCAGACGGCAGCGGCCCCAGTCCGGCAGCCCCACGCCCACGCCCGCGTTCTTCATGGCACAGCCGATCCCCACGTATTTGGCCGCGTCGTAGTAGGGCTTCACCGCCTCCAGGGTCTCCACCAGCCCGGTCTCCGGCCCCACGATCTGGCCGTTGGGCAGCACCTCCCCGGGGCGGATGGCGTTGCGGTAGCGGATCTCCCAGGGGGTGATGCCCACCAGGTCCGCCATCTCGTTGAGGAGGGTCTCCACGCAGAAGCAGGTCTGGGTGACGCCGAAGCCACGGAAGGCCCCGGCAGGGGGGTTGTTGGTGTAGTAGGCGTAGCCGTCGATCTGGAAATTCTCGTAGTGGTAGGGGCCCGAGGCGTGGGTGCAGGCCCGCTCCAAGACGGGCCCGCCCAGAGAGGCGTAGGCCCCGGTGTCGGCGATGACGTTGGCGGCCACCCCCTGGATGATGCCGTTCTCGTCACAGCCCATGGCAAACTCCATCTCCATGGGGTGGCGCTTTGGGTGGATGAGGAGGCTCTCGCTCCGGGAGAGCTTCACCTTCACCGGCCGCTTGGTGAGGTAGGCCACCAGGGCGGCGTGGTGCTGGACGGTGACGTCCTCCTTGCCGCCGAAGCCCCCTCCCACCAGCAGGTTCTTCACCTTCACCTTCTCCACCGGCAGGCCCAGCATGGGGGCCGTCTCGTGCTGGGTATCATAGGCCCCCTGGTCCGTGGACCAGATGGTCACGCCGTCCCCGTCGGGGAAAGCCACGGCGCACTCCGGCTCCAGGAAGGCGTGCTCGGTGTAGGGGGTGGAGAAGCGGCGGGTGAGAACGTGCTTGCTCCGGGCGATGGCCAGGGCGGCGTTGCCCCGCTGGATGTGCTTGTGGGCCAGGAGATTGCCGCCGCGGTGGACCAGGGGAGCGTCAAAGGCCATGGCCTCCTCCGGGGAGCGGACGGGGGTGAGGATCTCGTACTCCACCTTCACCATCCGCTTGGCCTTCTCCAGGATCTCCTGGGTCTCAGCGGCCACGATGCAGATGGCGTCCCCCAAATAGTGGGTCATGGAGCCCACGGCAATCATGGTGTCCCAATCCTTGACAATATGGCCCACCTTGTTCTCCCCCGGGATATCCTCGGCGGTGTATACCCCGATGACCCCCGGCATGGCCAGGGCCTCCTCGGCGTGGATGGCCTTGACGATGGCCCGGGGGTGGGCGCTGCGGACGGCGGAGGCGTAGATCATCCCCTCCAGGTATACGTCGTCCGGGTAGAGGCCGAAGCCCTGGACCTTCTCCGCCACGTCCAGGCGGTGGACATGAGCCCCCACCTTCCACTCCCGGTCCTCACGGGGGACCCGGCCTTCCCGCAGATATTGAGCCGCCAGCTGCACACCCCGGACGATCTTCACATACCCGGTGCAGCGGCAGATGTTGCCCCGGAGGGCGGTGCGGATCTCCGCCTCGGTGGGGTCAGGGTTCCGGTCCAGCAGGCCCTTGGCGGCCATGACCATCCCCGGGATGCAGAAGCCGCACTGCACCGCTCCCGCCTCGCCGAAGGCGTAGGTGTAGGCCTCCTTCTCAAACTCGCTGAGGCCCTCCACCGTCAGCACGGTCTTGCCGTCCATCTTGTCGGTGGTGAAGACGCAGGCCTTAGTGGCCTTCCCATCCACCAGGACGGTACAGGTGCCGCAGGCCCCCTCGCTGCACCCGTCCTTCACAGAGGTCAGGCGCAGCTCGTCCCGGAGGTAGCGCAGAAGCTTCTGGTTCTTGTCCGTGGTGACGGTCTTTCCGTTGACGGTGAATGTAGCCATGGCCCTTCTCCTTTTCTCCGGCGCCGCGGCGCCGGCCATTCCTAGTCACATTCTACCAAACAATTTGTTAGAGTTCAATACAATTTTTCAGGAATCGCACAGAGGAACAGCAACCGGGCGTCCGGCACTGGCCGGACGCCCGGAAAAGGCGTATCTCCGATTTTAGGGCTCGGTTGGCTCGTCGGGGATGGTCGGCTCTACCGGCTCCACAGGCTCGCCGGAATTTTCATCTGTCCCGCCGCTGTCCTCGCCGCTGTCGCCGCTGTCGGGCTCACTGGGCTCAGAGGGCGTGTCGGTCTCCTGGTCCTCGTCGTCGCCCCAGGGCCACCAGTCGGGCCACTCATAGCCGGGATCGCCGGGGACCAGCTCCTCGTCCGGGGGCAGGACCACGGTGTCCTCATCGTGGACGGTGCAGGTGCCCACATACTTCTCCCAGTAGGACAGATGCCGCTCGCTGTCTCCCGCCAGGATGGGCGTACCGATGGTCGTTCCATCCTCGTTGGTGACAACGGTGTTGGGGTACTCCAGGAACTCCCGCCCCTGGATCATGATCCGGGTCTCACAGGTCTCCTCCGGGCAGAACTCGGTGGCCAGGTGGGTCTCGCCGGTGGTGGGATCGGTGCAGACCTTGACCTCCACATGGCAGGTGCACTCCCCGGTGGGCACAGCATCAGACTGGACCTCCAGATTGACCGTCCGCCCGGCCTGGGAGCAGAGGCCGCAGGGCGGCAGGCCGCAGTCGGCGCAGACCGTGACGGAGGAGATGCCGTCAGGCCGCTCGGGGAAGGTCTTGTTCTCCAGGTTCGCGTGGACCTGCTCCATGACCTTCCGCCAGATCCCAATGGCGGGATTGCCGCCCGGGATGGTCTCGTCCCGCTCCACATAGCCGGTCCACACGGCGGCGGAGTAGTAGGGGGTGTAGCCCACGAAGTTCCGCTCAAACATATTATCGGTGGTACCGGTCTTGCCGGCGATGGTCATGCCGGAAAAGTTGGCGCCGGTACCGGTGCCGCTGGTGACAACGCTCCTGAGGATCTGGTTGATGAGGTAGGCGGTGGTCTCCTTCATGGCCACTTTGGAATTGCTGGAGTTATCCACCATCACAGTCTCGTTGTCGTTCTCACGGATCTCAATGATGGTCCGGGGCTCAGTATAGATGCCTTTGTTGGCAAAAGCGCCGAAAGCGGCCGCCATCTCCTCGGTGGTGACGCCATAGGTCAAGCCTCCCATAGCCAGCGGGGCCAAAGCGTTATCGGCGGCATCCAGATCGAAGCCCAAATTGTTCTCCATGAAATAGAAGGAGGTCTCCGTGGTCAGCAGCTGCAATACCCGTGTCGCCACGGTGTTGCGGGAGCGGCGCAGACCGTCATACACAGCGGTGTGGCCGTCATAGGTGTTGTTGTCGTTCTTCGGCCAACCACCGGTGTTTGAATCATTGATGCGGATAGGATAGTCGTCAA
>DVGP01000210.1 GCA_018712665.1 Candidatus Pelethomonas intestinigallinarum
GAAGCCCACCACCAGGAAATTCACCGAGCCGGTGGAGCCAACGGCGGCCAGGGCCGCGCCGCCCAGGGTCTTGCCCACGATAGCGGTGTCCACCACGTTGTAGAGCTGCTGGAACAGGTAGCCGAAGAGGATGGGAATGCCGAAGCTGAGGATCAGCCTCATGGGGTTGCCCCGGGTCAGATTTCTCGTCATGGGAAAGCGCCTCCTGAAGGGGGAAATATCATTCAAAACCGTCACATGATTATAGAGGATCGAGGCCGGATTGCAAGCGGGATTTTGTGGGAACTTTTTATAGGGCTGTGGACATGAATTTGTACAGAATAGCGAAGCGTTGGGCCGCAATGGGGCGGAAGGCCCCCAGCGCGGGATACGCGCCGGGGGCCTCTGTATATCCAATATGCTTTTTCCGTTATCCGTTCACAGCCATCCCGGAGGTTCGGTGCCGGCAGGGGGCTGCTCCTCCGCCGGGGGCAGGAGCTCCGCCCCCTCCTCCGGGGAGACTGGGACCGGCTCCTCTTCCGGCAGCGGCTCCCCCGCTGGGGCCTCCCCGCTGGGCAGGGCGGGCTGCTCTTCAGGGATGCTGCCTGCTGGCAGGTCCGGCGCCGCCTCCGGTGGGGCAGGAGACGGCGAGGGCTGCTCCTCCGCCGGCGGCGTGGAAGGCTGGACGGGTTCCTCCGACACGGGGACCGCCGGGGGCTGGGCGGGCTGATCCGCTGCGGGGTCCTCCGCAGGCTGGGAGACGGGGGGCTGCTGGGAGGATGGCGCGCCGCTCTCCGCTTCCTGGGCGGGCACCTCCTCAGATGTCTCGGGCTTGGCCGGGAGCTGGAGGGGCGTATCGGTGCGGCCGTGGGTGGTGAAGTAGGTATAGCCGTAGAACTGGCCCGGCTGGAGCAGCTCGCCGTAGTAGTAGGCCATCAGCTCGCTGACGGTGACCAGCTGGTACCCCTCCTCAATGAGCCAGGGCACCACCGTCTTCATGGCCTCCACGGTGGTCTCGTAGGTGCTGTGGAGGAGAACGATCTCCCCGTCCAGGCTCTCCAGGCTCTGGATGGAGTCGATGACCTTCTGGGCGTCCTGGCTGAGCCAGTCCTGGGTGTCCACGGTCCAGGTGATGACGCTGCGGCCTGTGGCGTATTTCACCGTCTTGTTCACCGCGCCGTAGGGTGGGCGCAGCAGGGTGGGGGCCTGGCCGGTGGCGGCGGCGATGGCCAGGTCCGCCGCGTCCAGGTCCGCCAGGAGCGTGTCCTGCTTCAGCTTGCTGAGATCCTTGTGGGCGTTGGAGTGGCTTCCGATCTCGCAGCCGAGTTCCGCCATCCGAGTTAGAACGTCCGGATACCGGGCGGCGTTCACCCCCACCTCAAAGAAGGTGGCCACGGCGTGGTTCTCCTCCAGAATGTCCAGGATCTGGCCGGTGTAGACCTGGTGGGGGCCGTCGTCAAAGGTCAGGGCCACCATGGGGCCGGTGGGATCAATGGTCCGGACATAGGGCTCCTCTGGCGAGACCTCCGCCTCGGGGGCATCCTCCGGCTGCTGAGCGGCGTCAGAGGCATCCGCCGGGGCTTCGGCCTCCGGCTCCGCTGGAGGCTCCGCGGCGGTGGGCTCTCTGTCCCCGGCGGGACGCGGCGTACCGCTTTGGATGGTCAGGTCCTCCGCTTCCGTGGAGGACGGGGCGGCGGCGCTGCCGCAGCCGATGCAGGCGAGGAGGAGTGACAAAGCCAACAGGCAGGTGAGGAGACGTTTCATAGGGGGAACTTCCTTCGACAGTATTTGACCCTATTATCGCCTGCCTCCCTGCCAAAAACAACCTCGAACCGGTAACAGATTGGATAACAAACGGTTACAAATCCGCTGCGTCTTCGTGGTCCGGCTTATGCTCGGCGTACCACATGTTCCAGTGAAAGCGATAGGCCCGGAAGGCCGCCTCGTCGCCGCATAGGATACGCAGGCTCTCCGCCTCCGGCCGGTCGTAGAGCAGATCCGTCACAGCCCGCAGCACCGCGGCGGCGGCCTGGCTGACGGGGAAGCCGAAGGGGGCGGTGTCGAAGCAGGCTATGGTCAGCGCCCGTTCCCCCCGGTCCAGGTCCCGGAGCAGCCGGTCCCGGTACCAGCGGGCCAGAGCTTCCGGCGTCTCTGGAGAGACAGGAGGCATGGGCAGGCCGTCCTGCCTGCGCAAAGAGACCTTTTCTGTCATAAATTTGTCCTCATTTTACAGTTTGTTCACAGCTTGTTTTCGATTGATACCGGATTGTCACTTGAGAAAATGGGATTTTTTTGGTATACTGGAATCACAAATTTTGGCCCTGTTCCCGCGGGAAGCGGGCGGGCCGCCGCAGTGCAGTACAAATCGACTGGGAAAGGAGACAGCAGTGCAAAAGTTCATACCATCCTATAACGGTACCCTCCGCAGCCATCTGGTGGAGGTGCCCTCCTGTATCTCCGCTTGCTCCGGTATCCGCGTTTTCGGCCGGAGAATCAAGTCCGTGGTGTTTTCCACCGATGTTTCCATCATCAAGAACATCAACGGCGACGCCATCATCGCGGTCTATCCCTTCACCCCCCAGCCCATCATCGCCCAGGCCATCATCAGCGTCTCGGACATCCCGGTGTTTGTGGGCGTGGGGGGCGGCCGGACCAACGGGCCCCGGTCGGTGCGCCTGGCGGCCTACGCCGAGCACCAGGGGGCCTTCGGCGTGGTGGTCAACGCGCCCATCACCGACATCACCATCTCCCAGATCAAGGAGGTGGTGGACATCCCCGTGATCGCCACCATCGTGTCCACCCAGATGGACGTGGGTAAGCGCCTGGCCAGCGGCGCGGACATCCTCAACGTCTCCGGCGCCGCCCAGACCCCGGAGATCGTCCGCCAGATCCGGCAGCAGTTTCCGGAGGTGCCCATCATCGCCACCGGCGGGCCCACGGAGGAGTCCATCATGGCCACCATCGAGGCCGGCGCCAACGCCATCACCTATACGCCCCCCACCAACGGGGAGCTGTTTGCCGAGAGTATGCGGAAGTACCGGGCCAGATACGAGGAGTAAACAGAAGGACCAGCCTGAGAAATGCCGTTACTTTCCCACTGCTCCGCAGTGTGAAAGTCCTCGCTGCGCAGCCGTCGGCGGCTTCGCCGCCCTACGGATGCGGCGTACCCCTTGCGGGTGCTGCGCGAGCCGCACGCCTTGCGAGGCAAGGCTTTGCGGGGCATTCGATTTCATTCGAGGCGGGCTCTGCCCCCTCGAGCTCCCCCTGTGCCGCACGGTATCTTCTCTTCTGAGGATAGTTCTTGACACGCTGAAAGGCCGCCCCGCGGGGCGGCCCTTTCAGCGTGTCAAAAGCCTCGCAGAGTTCCGCCGCCCGCAGGCGGCGGAAGAAAATGAAATCGTTTTTCCGGCGGCATGTTCGTCGGAAAAACACTTTGCGCGAAGCGAGCGTCGCAGGACCCGCCAGGGGCCGAGGCGCAGAGCGGAGCGAATTCTCCTTTTGGCGGAAAAGGCGTTAGCCTTTTTCGACAGTCTCAAAAGGCCGCCCCGCGGGGCGGCCCTTTTTGTGCGTGAGTTTACTTCGCTCTGCTGTTGTAGGCCTCGATGCCCTTGGCCAGCAGGTCCATGGCCCGCTCCAGATCCTTCTGCTTGAGGACGTAGGCGATGCGGACCTCGTTGACGCCCTTGCCCGGGGTGGCGTAGAAGGGGCCGCCGGGGGCGAACATCACGGTGTCGCCGTTGTCGTCAAAGTCGGTGAGCAGCCACTTCTGGAAGGCGTCGGCGTCGTCCACCGGCAGGGCGGCCATCAGGTAGAAGGCGCCCCGGGGACACTCGCAGATGACGCCGGGGATCTCCTTGAGCTTGGCCACCACGGTGTCCCGGCGGCGCTTGTACTCCTCCCGGACGGCGGCGAAGTACTCCGGCCCCACGTCGTACAGGGCGGCGGAGGCGATCTGGTCCAGGGTGGCCACGCTCAGCCGGGCCTGGCAGTACTTCATGGCCTCGCCCATCAGCTCCTTGTTCCGGCTGATGATGCACCCGATCCGGGCGCCGCAGGCGGAGAACCGCTTGGAGACGGTGTCGATGACAACCACGTTGTCCGCCGCGTCGGCGAACTCGCCCAGAGACTGGAGGGGCTCCCCGGCGTAGACGAATTCCCGGTAGGCCTCGTCGCCGATGATGAACAGCTCGTGCTCCTTGGCGATGTCAACCATCATCCGCATCTCCTCAGGGGTGAGGACCGCGCCGGTGGGGTTGCCGGGATTGGTGCACATGATGGCACGGGTGTGCTCGTTGATCTCCGCTTCGATCTTCGCCCGGTCGGCGTAGTGGTAGCCGGACTCCGGGGTGGTGGGGATGGGGTGGATCTTGGCCCCACAGGTGTTGACCATGGTGTTGTAGTTGGGGTAGAAGGGCTCGGGGATGAGGATCTCGTCGCCGTCGTCCAGGATGCAGTTGAGGGTGATTTGCAGCGCCTCGCTGCCGCCGGTGGTGATGAGGATCTCATCCTGCTCGAAGTGCATGTTCAGGTTGTCGTAGTACTTCTGGATGGCCTTGATGAGCACGGGAATGCCGGGAGAGGGGGCGTACTCCAGCACCGGCTGGTGGAAGTCCCGGATGGCTTGGAAATACTGGGGCGGGGTCTCGATGTCCGGCTGGCCGATGTTCAGGTGGTAGATTTTCTTGCCGGCGGCCTCGGCGGCCACCGCGTAAGGATGGAACTTCCGCATGGGGGACAGGCCGCACTTTTTTACCTTGCTGGAAAATTTCATGGCAGAATCCTCACTCCTCTGATTGATATTTGATACGCGTTCGGGCGTCCCGCCGGATGGCGGGACCGTGAAAGCTCCCGAGGAGCATCTCCATCACAGCTCTATTCTAATATAAGCCGGAAGGGATGTCAAGAAACGGGAGGCTCTCCGGTATGGAGAAAATGAGGTGGAGCGAGAACAGGACGCGGCCTGGGAGGGAGGAGGCACATATTGTTAAATTGCCTATATTTTATCTTGTGAACTGTTGAAAATGTAAAAAATGGAGTATTGGATTGACTTTTTCTTTGAAATCCGATATCCTAAACTTAGCCTGTGCCTGTGGGGCCTGGCTTTCAAATCATGAGCTGCCGCGCCACTCCACCACAATGGCCCGGCAGACTGACAAGAAAGGATGTAAGACCGCCGGGACGTGCGGTGCGGCAGTGTGGAGACCTGCCGTAATGGGACTGGGGACGCTCCCCGGCCCTGAGGCGAGCGCCGCGGAGGCGGGCCCGCTAACGTCTGGAGCATGGCAACTGTATCCCTGAAGAACATCAAGAAGATCTATCCCCACAGCAACGACCAGAAGAAGCCCAAGAAGCACAAGAAGGGCGAGGCCCCCGTGGAGGAGAAGAAGGCAAATCTCCAGGTGACGGACGAGGGCGTCGTGGCGGTCCAGGAGTTCAATCTGGACATCGCGGACCAGGAGTTCATCGTTCTGGTCGGTCCCTCCGGTTGCGGTAAGTCCACCACGCTGCGGATGGTTGCCGGCCTGGAGGAGATCAGCGGCGGCGAGCTGTACATCGACGGCAAGCTGATGAACGATGTGGCCCCCAAGGACCGTGATATCGCCATGGTCTTCCAGTCCTACGCCCTCTATCCCCACATGACCGTCTATGAGAACATGGCCTTCTCCCTGAAGCTGAAGAAGGTGCCCAAGGATGAGATCGACCGGAAGGTCCGCGAGGCCGCCGCTATCCTGGACATCACCCAGTATCTGGACCGGAAGCCCAAGGCTCTGTCCGGCGGCCAGCGCCAGCGTGTGGCCATCGGCCGCGCCATCGTCCGTGAGCCCAAGGTGTTCCTGATGGACGAGCCTCTGTCCAACCTGGACGCCAAGCTCCGTAACCAGATGCGCGCCGAGATCATCAAGCTGCGCCAGAAGATCGACACCACCTTTATCTATGTTACCCACGACCAGACCGAGGCCATGACCCTGGGCGACCGGATCGTTATCATGCGCGACGGCTTTATCCAGCAGATCGGCACGCCGCAGGAGGTCTTCGATCACCCCGCCAACCTGTTCGTAGCCGGTTTCATCGGTACGCCGCAGATGAACTTCTTTGACGCCCGCCTGGTGAAGGATGACAAGGGCTACCATGTGGACGTCTATGGTGTCCGCGTGGATCTGCCTGAGAGCAAGCAGGCCGCTCTGAAGGCCAAGAATGTGCCGGCTCAGGATATCACCCTTGGTATCCGTCCCGACCATATCACCCTGGCCCCCGACGGCGCTCCCGGCGGCATCCCCTGCACGGTGGATGTTACCGAGCTGATGGGCAGCACCATCCATATGCACGTGAACATCAGCGGCAAGGACGCCATTGTGATCCTGCCCACCATTGACCTGAGCACCGAGCAGAAGACCAACATCGGCTATGGCACCAAGCTGGAGGTCACCTTCGGCGGCAACGTCGTCCACCTGTTCAGCAAGGAGACGGAGAAGAACCTGCTGTAAGTTCTGCCTTCTCTCCCGCAGAATTGATAAAGTGTATTTCAATGAGCGGCGCCGCGTTAGCGGCGCCGCTCACTTTTGCTCCTCTGGAACATCCATGGCCCCTGCTCCTGCTTCTGTGGAAAAGGGAGGGCCGCCCATGAATTTACAATCCGGAAACAACTTGTACTTGCGAAATGAGGCACAATCAAGTATAATGTCGTATGTTGAGCGGCTGGATCTGACTGAGCCCTCGGCGGAAATATAAGCTTCGGCTGTTCCTGGGTGAACGGCGGAAATTTTTGGAAGGAATGAACAACATGAGCGCATCCAGAGAGAAGAAAAAGCGGCAGGAGTTTTTTGCCGGCGGCGGCGTGGACCCCAAAGCCGCCCGTGCGGCGGAGCAGAAGGCCGCTGAGCGGAAGGCCAATATCCTGTACGCGACTTTGGCCGTTGTATTTGTGGTAGTGGCTGTCCTCCTGGTGGTATATAACTCCGGGATCATCCAGCGCGGCCGCACCGCCGTCACCATTGACGGGGAGAACTACACGGCGGCGGACGTGAGCTACTATTACAGCAACGCCTATCAGAATGTTCTGAATACCTACGGGAGCTACGCCTCCCTGATTGGCCTGGACACCACCGCCAGCCTGAAGGACCAGTATGCCTGGGGCGGTACGGAACAGACCTGGGACGAGTACTTCAAGGAGGAAGCGGTGAATACCCTGCGCCTGGTCCACGCGGCGCTGGACGCCGCCGCTGAGGAGGGAATGACCCTGGACGAGGAGGATCAGGCGGAGCTGGAGAACAACATCCAGCAGATGCAGGAGACTGCCGCCTCCAACGGGTACTCCTACAGCGCCTACCTCAACGCCATCTACGGCTCCGTCTTGACCACGGAGGTCTATGAGGGGCTGGTGGAGGACAACCTGCTGGCGAACAAGTACCTCACCGCGCACCATGACAGCATCTCCTTCACCGACGAGGAAATCGAGGCGTACTACGAGGAGAACAAGAACAGCTACGACATCGTGGACGGCGGCTACGTCTCCTTCTACGGCGCGGCCACCAGCACCACCGACGAGGAGGGCAACACTGTGGAGCCCACCGAGGAGGAGGATCAGGCCGCCATGGACGAGGCCATGGCCAACGCTGAGGCCCTGCTGGCCGCCTATCAGGAGGGCGGAGACCTGGAGGCCCTGGCTGAGGAGTACGGCGGGACCTATACCGGCGGAACAGATCTGACCTACTCCTCCGGTACTACCGGCGACTGGCTCTTTGACGAGGCCCGGACCGCCGGGGACGCCGAGATCCTCACCAGCGACAGCTCCGACTACGTCTATGTCGCGGTGTTCAACAGCCGCCAGCGGGACGAGGCTCTGGACTACAATGTCCGTCACATTCTCGTCACCGACGCCAACCTGGATCTGGCTGAGGGTGAGGAGGCCACCGACGAGATGATCCTGGCCCGGGCCGAGGAGATCCTGGACGGCTGGGACGGCACCGAGGACGGTTTCGCGGCTCTTGCCGAGGAGTACTCCCAGGATGCCGGCAGCAACACCAACGGCGGTCTCTATGAGAACGTGGCCAAGGGCACCATGGTGTCCGCCTTCGAGGACTGGTGCTATGAGGACGGCCGCCAGGCTGGCGACACCGGCATCGTGGAGTCCTCCTACGGTCAGCACATCATGTACTTCGTGGGCTACGGCACCACCGAGTACTGGCACTACGCCTGCGAGAACGCCATGATCTCCAACGAGTACAGCGAGTGGCAGACGTCCCTGATGGACAGCGTCACCGCCGAGACCGCCGGCGGCATGAACTACGTGGGCTTCTAAATTCCTTACAAACAACCGGGAGGCCGGCCACCGCCAGGGCGGGGCCGGCCTCCTTCCTATGGAGGGTGGAATGGACGAGAGATTTCTGCGCAATGAGATGATGCTGGGTCCGGAGGCCGTGGAGAAGCTGGCCTCCGCCCATGTGTGCGTGTTCGGCCTGGGGGGCGTGGGCGGCTATGTTGTGGAGGGCTTGGCCCGGTCCGGCGTGGGGGAGCTGACCCTCATCGACCAGGATGCCTACAGCGCGAGCAACATCAACCGCCAGCTGGGGGCCCTCACCTCCACCCTGGGTCAGGGCAAGGCGGAGGTCCTGGCCCGGCGTGTGCTGGACATCAATCCCCGCTGCGCTGTCCACCCCATCCGCGGCGTCTATTGCCGGGAGGACCGGGAGCGGTTCTTCGGACCCTATGACTACATCGCCGACGCCATCGACCTGGTCTCCTGCAAGGTGGACCTGATCCTCCAGGCCCGGGAGCGGGGGATCCCCATCCTATCCGCTCTGGGCACCGGCAACAAGCTGGACGCGACGCTGTTCCAGGTTACGGACCTGAGCAAGACCTTTGGCTGCCCGCTGGCCCGGGTGATGCGCCGGGAGCTGGGGCGGCACGGCGTGAAGCACCTGAAGGTGGTCTTCTCTCCGGAGGAGCCGGCCCCCACCCGGCAGCTGGAGACCCCGCCGCCGGGACGGCGCAGCGTCCCTGCCAGCGTCCCCTGGGTCCCCTCTGTGGCGGGGCTGCTGATGGCCGGGGCCATCGTGATGGATCTTATCAGCAGCGACAGCGAAAAGGAGGAGACCATATGACCATTCGCTTTGCCCGGGAGGAGGACATCCTCCGGATCGACCAGCTTCTGCTCCAGGTCTGCCAGGTCCACCACCAGGGCAGGCCGGACCTGTTCCGCCAAGGCGGGCGGAAGTATACGGACGAGGAGCTCAAGGTTCTGCTTCAGGATAAAAACCGCCCCGTCCTGGTGGCTGTGGATGAAAATGGCTGGGTTGAGGGCTACGCCTTCTGCATCCTGGAGGAGCACGGCGGCGCCATGACGGACCACCGGACCCTGTACCTGGACGACCTGTGCGTGGACAGCGCCTGCCGGGGGCGGCATGTGGGCAGCCGCCTGTACCGGGCGGCCCTGGACCTGGCCCGGGAACTGGGGTGCTACAACCTGACCTTGAACGTCTGGTCCTGCAACCCGGAGGCCATGGCCTTCTATGAGCGTATGGGCCTGAAGCCCCTGAAGGTGGGGATGGAGGCTGTGCTGTAAAACGACATAAATCAAAAGCTGCCCGGAACCAATCGGTTCCGGGCAGCTTTTCGCAAGTATGCAGCGGGAAGGAGCTTACTTCAGCTCCACCTTGCCGCCGGCCTCCTCGACCTTGGCCTTCATGGCCTCGGCGTCCTCCTTGGACAGGGCCTCCTTCAGGGTCTTGGGGGTGCCCTCGACGGCAGCCTTGGCCTCGGCCAGGCCCAGGCCGGTGATCTCGCGGACGACCTTGATGACCTTGATCTTGGCGGCGGCGTCGAAGCCGGTCAGGACCACGTCGAACTCGGTCTTCTCCTCGGCGGCGGGAGCGGCAGCGCCGGCGGCGGGAGCAGCCATGGCGGCGGCGGACACGCCGAACTCCTCCTCCAGAGCGTGAACCAGCTCGCTCAGCTCCAGAACGGTCAGGGCCTTGATTTCCTCGATCATAGCGGTAACTTTCTCACTAGCCATTGTTAGGTGACCTCCTAATGATTATTTTCAGTAAATCGTTTTGTGTGGGACGAGCCGAATTACTCGGCGGCAGGGGCCTCGGCAGCGGCCTCCTCGGCGGGAGCGCCCTGCTTCTCGGCGATCTGCTTGAGCACGCAGGCCAGGCCGGAAATGGGAGCCAGCATGGTGCCAAGGACCTGGGCGCGCAGGGTGGGCAGCGGGGGGATCTCCGCAAGGGCCATGACCTCGCTGAGAGGGATGACCTTGCCGTCCATAAAGCCGCCCTTGATCTCAAAGCGGTCGTTGAGCTTCTTGGCGAAGTCGTTGATGACCCGGGCAGGGGCCACGGGGTCGTCGTTGCAGACAGCCAGGGACGTGGTGCCGTTCAGCAGCCCGTCCAGCTCGCTCATGCCGCAGTTGTTGACGGCGAAGCGCAGCAGGGTGTTCTTCACCACGGCGTAGTCCACGTTGTTCTTGCGCAGCTCGGCGCGCAGGGCGGTGTCCTCCGCAACGGTGATGCCCCTGTAGTCCACCAGCACACCGGCGGCGGCGCTCTGCAGCTTAGCGGTCAGCTCGGCGACGATGGCCTGCTTCTCGCTGAGAACTTTTGCGTTAGGCATTCTTTGTTCACCTCCATTAGATTCGCGGGAAAATCGGCGCGTTCGGAAAAGGAAAACGGTCCCCGCGCGAAGACGCGAGGACCGTGCAGATCTTTCAGATGATCGGCAATCCTCGGCAGGATTTACGGGCGAGGCCCACCTGCTGTCTCTGGAACGCGACAATTATTATATTCAAGTACCGGCGGTTTGTCAATACTCAAATATCTTTCTTTTTGGGGGAACTTCCCCCGGCTGCCTTAGATCAGCTTCGCGGTGCTCAGCTTGATGCCGGGGCCCATGGTGGAGGCGGTGACGCAGCTCCGGATATACTGGCCCTTGGCGGCGGCGGGCTTGGCCTTGACAATGGCGCCCATGAGGGCGTTGAAGTTGTCGTTGAGCTTCTCCGCGCCGAAGGAGACCTTGCCGATGGGGCAGTGGATGATGTTGGTCTTGTCCAGGCGGTACTCGATCTTACCGGCCTTGACCTCCTGCACGGCCTTGGCCACGTCGGGAGTGACGGTGCCGGCCTTGGGGGAGGGCATCAGGCCCTTGGGGCCCAGCAGCTTACCCAGACGGCCCACAACGCCCATCATGTCGGGGCTGGCGACCACCACGTCGAAGTCGAACCAGTTCTCCTTCTGGATCTTCTCCACCATGTCCATATCGCCCACATAGTCAGCGCCGGCAGCGCGGGCGGCGTCGGCCTTGTCGCCCTTGGCGAAGACCAGCACCCGGGCGGTCTTGCCGGTGCCGTGGGGCAGAACGATGGCGCCGCGGACCTGCTGGTCGGCGTGGCGGGAGTCGACGCCCAGCTTCACGTGGAGCTCAACGGTCTCGTCGAACTTGGCGGAAGCGGTCTTGCAGATGATCTCAAAAGCGTCCTTGGACTCGTACAGAGTGGCTCTGTCGATCTGCTTGGCGCTGTTCTGATATTTCTTACCTCTAAACATTGTTTCTGACCCTCCTTACTCGCCCACGACGACGCCCATGCTGCGGGCGGTACCGGCGATCATGCTCATGGCGGCCTCCAGGCTGGCGGCGTTCAGATCGGGCATCTTGGTCTCCGCGATCTTCTGCACATCGGCCTTGCTGATGGTGGCGACCTTGGTCTTGTTGGGCACGCCGGAGCCGGACTCGATGTTGCAGGCCTTCTTGATGAGGACCGCGGCGGGAGGGGTCTTGGTCACAAAGGAGAAGGAGCGGTCGGAGTACACGGTGATGACCACAGGGATGATCATGCCCATGTCGTTCTTGGTGCGCTCGTTGAACTCCTTGGTGAAGGCGGCGATGTTGACGCCGTGCTGGCCCAGAGCGGGGCCGACGGGGGGAGCGGGGGTCGCTTTCCCCGCGGGGATCTGCAGCTTGACGTATCCTACGACTTTCTGTGCCATATTCAGGCACCTCCTTGATATGATGTGGTGGTGACGGGGCTTGTCCCTCCGGGGGGCGCCCCTCCCACGTGCAGCCGCTCACGCGGCGTAACAGCTTGCTTGGAAATGATACTTGATATTCCTGCGGCTCAGTCGCTGACGACCTCCACCTGGTCCAGCTCCAGCTCAACGGGAGTTTCCCGGCCGAACATGGACACCACCACGGTGACCTTGTTCTTCTCCGGGTCGATCTCGTCCACGACGCCGGTGAAGGACTCCAGGGGCCCGTCGTTGATGCGGACCCGGTCGCCTACCTTGTAGAGCACCACGACCTCGTGCTTTTCCATGCCCAGGGCCAGCACCTCGTCCTCCGTCAGGGGGATGGGCTTGTTGCTGGCCTCGCCCACGAAGCCGGTGACGCCCCGGACGTTGCGCACCAGGTGCCAGGTGTCGTCGGTCATGACCATCTTGATGAGGACGTAGCCGGGGAACACCTTCCGCTCCACCTCTTTGGCGGCGCCGGTGTCGGTGATCTCCGTGACCTTCTCCAGAGGAATCTGGATGTCCACGATCATGTCCTCCAGATGGCGGCCCACCACGAACTTCTCGATGGTGGTCTTTACGGCATTTTCATAGCCGGAGTAGGTATGGACCACATACCATCTTGCGTTGTCGGCCATTCCCGCCGCCCTCTTAACCGAAGACGTCCAGAATGGTGCGGATGAACAGGCCGGCCACGCCGTCGAAGATCCAGATGAAAGCGCCGATGACGGCGGTGCAGAGGATCACGGTGCCGGTGTTCTTCGCCACCTTCTGGGGGGTGGGCCACACGACCTTCTTCAGCTCGCTGCGCATCTCGCGGAACCAGCGGCCCCGGTCCTTCTTGACTTTCTTTTCTTCTGCCATGATGAAATATCTCCCTTTCCTTACTTGGTCTCAGAGTGGACCGTGTGCTTTCTGCAGAAGGGACAATACTTGTTCATCTCCAGACGGTCGGGATCGTTCTTCTTGTTCTTGACGGTGTTGTAGTTTCTCTGCTTGCACTCGTTGCATCTCAAGGTGATCTTGACGCGCATTGTTAACGGCACCTCCTTACTGAATTCAGGCGTTCAAGCCTGTGTCGATTGCCTCCCTGAACGGTGAACGGCAGCTCATTGTCCACCCGAAAAAGAGCACGACGAATAAGCCCCATTTCCACAGGTAATCGTTACTATATCACGTCTCCAGGCCCAGGTCAAGAAAAATTTTTGCGAAAATCCCACTTTTTTTTGCGATATGTGTGTTGTATAATATTGGGTGCTGCGGCGATCCCCGCCGGGGGAGGGCCGCCCATCACTGTCATTCATAAGGAGAACACCATGCGCATCATGGCCATCGACTACGGGGACGCCCACACCGGCGCGGCGGTCTCCGATCTCACCGGTCTGCTGGCCGGATACACCGAGACCATCCACACCCGCCGCCAGGAGGAGGTCCTCAGCCGCCTGGGGGAGCTGATCGGGGAGTACGGCGTGGAGGAGCTGGTTTTGGGCTATCCCAAGAACATGGACGGGACCTTGGGGCCCCGGGCGGAGAAGGCGGAGGCCATGGCCCGGACCCTGGAGGAGCGCTTCGGCCTGCCGGTGAAGCTGTGGGACGAGCGGCGGACCACCATCGACGCCCACAATATCCTGGCCGGCGCCGGACAGCGGGCCAAAAAGCGGAAGAAGACGGTGGACGCCGTGGCGGCGGCCCTGATCCTGGAGGGGTACCTGACCTGGCGGCGGTCCGCGGGACATGGCGGATCGAACTGATGATCTTATCATGCCTGTCCCATCATAATGTATATGTACGCGAAACGGCGTTTCGCGCAAAAATTCTTTTTGGTACTTTTTCTTTTTAAGAAAAAGTACAGAGAAAAACACCCGCGAAAAGGAGCAAGGATCTGATGAGGCAATACTTGAAGATGAACCGTGTCCTGCTGGTGCTGCTGGCCGCCGCGGTGGCGGTGAGCCTGTGGGTCATCGCCCGGCGCTGGAGCGTGGAGTCGGAGAACAAGACCTACGATGTGGTGCTGGACTACACGGAGCTGGAGCTGATGGCGGAGCAGAGCGACCACGATGTGTCCTGGTGGCTGGAGCAGTTCCGGGACATGGGCATCACCCGGGTGGGGCTGACGGAGGAGAGTCTGACCTCCCTGATGGAGAACTCCCCCCTGGACGTCACCGCCACGGTGATGGACAAGGTGATCCAGGACGCCAACTGGCGGGAGAACTACCCCGCTGAATTTGTGGATATCATCGAGGAACGGGGCTATGACCGCTTCGACGTGCTGGTGGAGGCCGCCGGGGCGGAGGCGGTGGACTTCGTGGTGGAGGCCGTGACGGAGCGGTTCCACCCGGAGGATGTGGTAGTCCTGGATGACGGGGAGAGCGCCTGCATCCTGCTGAATGGGTCTGTGAACGACACTCTCTACCTCACCGATTTCAGCTACTCCGACACCTTCAAGGAGGGCTTCACCGAGCGCAACGAGATCGTCTCCTCCCAGATCATGTACGTCTCCCTGGGGCTGGACCCGAAGAAGGTGGAGACCATCCAGTCCCTGGGCATGGAGATCGTGCCCAGGACCATCTGCTACGACGGCCACAACGACACCCGCTACGCCCAGGCGGTGGTGGCGGGCTATGAGCGCTACGGCATCACCCCCACCTATATCATTGCCGGCGGCAAGGCCGTCATCGGCTACGACGACGGCGGCGAGTTCGCCCTGGACTATATCCGGGACAACGGCATCACCATCGGCCTCATTGAGACCAACGTCCAGCGGGAGAACATCATGCAGTCCGGCGTGGAGGACGCGGCGGTGGCCACGGACTACAACACCGTCCGTGTCTTCTCCGTGTGGGACTACATCCAGTACCGCTACGGCTACTACGGCTACGAGGGCGCGGAGGAGGTGGAGAACACCCTGTACCGGGCCATCGTGGAGCGGAACGTCCGGGTTATCTACTTCAAGCCCGTCAAGCAGACCGACAACTCCTTCGCCTACATCACCGATGTGGATGTTTACCGGGATATGTTTGAGGGCCTGAACCAGCGCCTGGCGGCCCACGGCATCTCCATGGGCCGGGCCTCGGTGATGGACAACTTCCAGATCCCCTCCCTGGTGATGCTGGTCCTGGGCCTGGGGGCCGGCGTGGGCGGCGCCCTGCTGCCCGCGACCTTCCTGCCCATGAAGCGGCGCTGGACCCTCATCCTGGCGGGGATCGCCGCGGTGTGTGTGGCGGGGGCCTGGGTGGTGCTGCCCAACACCTTCCGCCTGCTGGCCAGCTTTGCCAGCGCCGTGGTGTTTGCCTGCCTTGCCGCCGCCTTCTTCCTCCAGAGCGCCAAGCGCCTGGGACAGCGGCTCCCCTCCAACGCCAGGATTCGGACCATCCTGCCCTGGACGGTGGGGATCCTGGTCCTGTCCGTGCTCATCGCCCTGGCCGGCGGCATGATGACCGCCGCGCCCCTCTCCTCCACCGATTTCATGCTGGAGCTGGGGATCTTCCGGGGCGTGAAGCTGGCGCAGCTGGCCCCCCTGGCCTTCTTCTGTCTGCTGTTTGTGTCCTACTACGGCCTGTTTGAGAAGGACCGCAGGACCAATACTCTCCAGCTGCGGGATATCACCACCGCCCTGAAGTGGAACATCCCCGTGTGGTCCCTGGTGCTGCTGGCGGTGGTGGCCCTGGCGGGCTACTACTACCTGGCCCGCACCGGCCACGAGAGCGACGTGACCGTTTCCACCCTGGAGATCATCATGCGCAACGACCTGGAGAACCTCCTGCTGGCCCGGCCCCGGACCAAGGAGTTCCTGGTCTGCTTCCCCAGCATCATGCTGGCGGCCTACTGCGCCGTGCGCCGCCTGCCCTTCTTCACGGCGCTCTTCGGCCTGGCGGGCACCATCGGCATGACCAGCGTGTGCAACACCTTCATGCACATCCGCACCCCCCTGTACCTGGGCTTTGCCCGCACCGGCTACGCGGTGGTGCTGGGCGTGATCCTGGGGGCGGTGTTCATCGGCGTCTTCGAGCTGTGCCTGCGGGGCTGGCTGCGGGTGAGGAAATATTTCATTGAGGCGGAATAGAGATACATGTATAAAATACTGATATCGGGATACTACGGCTTCAATAACATCGGGGACGAGTCCATCCTCCGCACGGTCATCGACAACCTGCGGGAGAAGCTGGAGGACATCGACATCACCGTCCTCTCCCAGGACCCGGCCCAGACCAGCGAGAAGTACGGGGTGAAGGCCGCCCGGCGCATGTCCCTGTGGGACATCCTGCGGTGTGTGTGGCGGTGCGACCTGCTCCTCTCCGGCGGCGGCAGCCTGCTTCAGGACGCCACCAGCGGCCGCAGCATTCTCTACTATCTCTTCATCCTACGCCTGGCCCAGCTGTTGGGCAAGGAGACCTTCATCTACAGCCAGGGCATCGGTCCCATCTCCGACCCCCGCAACCGCCGCCTCGCCGCCCGGGTCCTCCGCCGCACCAGCGGCATCGTGGTCCGGGACGTCAAGAGCCGGGACCTGCTGCTGGAGATCGGCGTGCCGGACTACCTCATTCACGTCACCGCCGACCCGGTGATCCGTGTGAAGAAGGCGGACCCGGCTCTGGGCCTTGAGATTCTGGAGCGGGAGGGCTGTCCCCGGCGGGAGGGCCGGCTCACCGTGGGCTGGGCGGTGAAGGCCCGGCGGCCGGACCCGGCGTTTTTTCAGGAGGTCCGCCGGAGCATCCAGTGGCTTCGGGAGACCTGCGGCGCGGATTCGGTGCTGATCCCCTTTTTCCACGATGAGGACTACAGCGTCTGCCGGGCCATTGCCGGGGAGCTGGACGGCCAGGCGGGATGCCTGACGCGGAAGTACCTCTCAGAGGAGACGCTGTCCATCATCGGCTGCATGGACGTTCTGGTGGGGGTGCGGCTCCACTCCCTGATCTACGCCGCCGTCATGGGCGTCCCCATGATCGGCATATCCTATGATCCCAAGGTGGACTCCTTCCTCGCCTCCATCGACCGGCCCACCCTCTGCCGGGTGGAGGAGTTCACCCTTGAGAAGTTCCAGGAGGCTTTCCGGGATACCATGTCCCACCGGGAGGCCATCCGGGAGACCACAGAGGCGCGGCTGGACAGCCTTATCGAGAAGCTGGATCAGAACGAGGAGCTGATCCGCGGCATCATGGAGCGAAAAAAGTGAAACGAGATCAAACAGTCCGACTCATCAGCACGGTGGCCCTGGTGACGCTGCTGGCCAAGCTGCTGGGGATCGTCCGGGAGTCCCTGCAGGCCAGGGCCTTCGGCACCCAGGTAGCGGCGGACCTGTATACCACCGCCAACAATAACACCATCTATCTCTTCACCACTGTGGCGTACGCCCTGTGCGTGGCGGCGGTGCCCATTCTGGCTCCCCGCCTCCAGCGCAGCAGGGAGGAGGGACTGCGGGCCGCCGGCAATCTGATCACCATTACGGTGGGCGTCAGTGTGCTGGTAGCCGCCGGTTGGATTGCCGCCACCTTTACCCCCTGGGTGGACGCCCTGTGGGCGGGGACGGCGGCGGAGACGGAGCAGCTTGCCTCCTACATCCGCCTGATGGCTCTGGCGCTGCCGGTGATCGTGCTCACCTATCTGCTGGTGGGGTTGTTCCAGTCCATGGACCACTTCCACCTCCAGGGCAGCATGTCCATCCCCTACAATGTTTTTCTCATCCTCTTTCTGGCCCTCTTCGCCCAGCGGCTGGGTGTGAACGGATATGTGGCCGCCGTGGCCGGGGCGTGGCTGCTCCAACTGGCCACCACCGCCCCCTACGCCGTCCGGGAGCGGTGCCGCCTGCCCCTGGTCTTTGACCTGCGGGCGGACTATGTAAGGACCTTCTTCAAGACCGCCGCGGTGACGGTGCTGACCACGTCCATCTTCCTGTTCTGCTACCTCCAGGACTCCGGCATGGCGGCGGCCCTCACCGACAGTCCTGTCAGCGCCTTCTACTACGCCGACAAGCTCTTTACGCCCCTGACCACGACTTTGATCTACTCGATCACCACCGTCCTTTTCCCCAAGTTCACCCAGGAGTACGCCACAGGCAGCCGCCAGTCCTACCTCCGGTATATCTGGGGCACCCTGCGCAGCACCCTGCTGCTGATCCTGCCCATCTCCGCCGTGCTGGCGGTGTTCGGCACCCCCATCGTCCGGGTGCTCTTCGAGGGCGGCAACTTTACCGCCGAGTCCTCCGCCTCCACCGGCGCCATCTTCTCCATCTACGCCCTGTCCATGGCGGGGTTCTGCGCCCTGGACATTCTCAGCCGGGCCTACTACACCATGGAGCGGACCCTGGCCCCCCTGCTGGTCAACGCCGCTGTTCTGGTGTGCAACTGGGGCCTGAACCAGCTGCTGGGCTCCCGGCTGGGCGGCCCGGGGTTGGCCCTGGGCACCACCATCTCCATCACGCTCGGCGGACTGGTCCTGGCGGTGCTCCTTCTGCGGCGGACCGGGGGCGTCCGCGTCCTGCCCCTGGTCAAGAGCCTGGCCGCCACGTTGGTCACCGGCGGAGCCCTGTGGTGGGTCACGGATCTGGTCCTCACCGGCGATGAGAGCAAGCTCATGCTGGTGGTCAAGTGCGGCGGCCTTGGCGTCGCCGCCGCCGGGGTCTACGCCCTGCTGATGCTCCTCACACGCCAGGAGGATTTTCTGGCCCTGCTCCGCCGCCTGCGGGGCGAAAAAAACGACAACAGCGCCGACGGCTAAATGGAAAAGAGGTCCCGCGGAGTTAACTCCGCGGGACCTCAGGCTGTCGAAAAAGTCATGTCAGACTTTTTCGCAGCCTGAAAATGCCGTTACTTTCCCACTGCTCTGCAGTGTGAAAGTCCTCACTTCGTGAGCCGCACGCCTTGCGCAGCAAGGCTGTGCGGGGCATTCGATTGGATTCGAGGCGGGCTTTGCCCCCTCGAGCTCCCCCTGCGCTGTGCAGTTTTTTGCTTCTGAAGGAAGTTCTTCGACATGCTCAGGTCCCGCGGATCTAACTCCGCGGGACCTCTTAGCGTATCAAAAAGCCTCTCTTCCGCCGTCCGCAGGCGGCGGAAGAGAGGCTGCAGCCGCAGGGTTCCCTCCTCGCGGCCTCGCTGTTATTTAATAGAGGGCTGCTCCCGGGAGATGTCCTCCTGGGCGGGGCCGGAGAGGAGCTTCCCTCGGCAGTCGAACCGGGAACCGTGGCAGGGACAGTCCCAGGTCTTCTCGGCGGGGTTCCACGCCAGCTGGCAGCCCAGGTGGGGACAGCGGGGGGAGACGGCGTGGAGCTGGCCATCCTCATCCCGGTAGGCCCCCGCTTTTTCTCCATTCAGGCGCACGATGCCGCCGCGGCCGGCGGAGAGCTCGTCCGCCTGTGTGGCGGGGAAGTAGAGGAAGCTCTTTGCCAAGCCTTTCACAGCGTGGCCTCCCTCCGCCGCGATCCCCGCCAGGGCCCTGCCGTTGACGCGGCGGGGGTCGAAGACGTCGGCCCAGGGGTGGTTCTCCCCCCGCAGGAGGGCGGGGAGGATCAGGGCCGCGGCCATAGAGGAGGTCATTCCCCACTTGCCGAAGCCGGTGGCCACGTACCAGTTGGGGCGGCTGGCGGCGTAGGGGCCGATATAGGGTACGCCGTCAGCGGTGATACAGTCCTGGGCGGACCAGCGGGCCGCCTCCCGGGCAACAGGAAGCCACTCCCGGGCCGTCTGCGGCAGACGCTCATATTGACCGCCTGCCCCATTCTCCCCTGTGCGGTGGCCCTCGCCGCCCACCAGCAGCAGGTCCCCGCAGGTCCGCAGGGACAGACCGGCCCCGTCCGCGCCGATATACATGCCGTCCACGGCGGGAGCGCCCTCCAGGGCCAGGACGTAGGACCGCTCCTGGTGCATCCGGGCGAAGTACAGCCCCGGGAAGTTCAGGAAGGGGTAGTGGCAGGCGAAGATGATCTTCTCAGCCCGCACGGTGCCGGTGGGCGTTTTTAATGCGTCGCCCTCCACAGTCCGCACCGGCGTGCCCTCATAAATGGTCAGCTTCTCCGCCAGAGGCCGGAGAAACCGCAGTGGGTGAAATTGCGCTTGTCCCTGGAATTTTACCGCCCCCACCGCCGGGATCGGGCGAGGCAGGTCCTCGGTATAGGAGGCCGGGAGTCCCAGGGAGGCAGCCGCCTCCGCCTCGGCCCGGAGCCGGTCCGCGTCATCCCCATAGACATAGGCGCGCTTCTCCTCCCAGCCGCAGTCGATGCCTTCCACCTGGATGATGTCCCGGTAGGCCTGGATGGCCTCCTGGTTCGCCTGGGCGTAGTGGGCGGCCTTGGCCCAGCCGAAGGTCCGGATCAGCTTGCGGTAGATCGGCCCGTGCTGGGAGGTGACCTTGGCGGTGGTGTTGCGGGTTTGGCCGCTGCCTGTCCGGTCCGCCTCCAGGACCACCACCTGGCGGCCATCCCGCTGGAGGGCGTGGGCGATGAGCACGCCGGCCATGCCGGCGCCCACCACGGCGATCTCCGTCTCAATGGAGCGGGTGAGGGGATCCCGCTTCTCCATATAGCAGTCCCTGGACCAGATCGATTCCATAGCGTCAGCTCCTTGCTGTATTTGGGACCGCCCGTGTGGGGCGGTCCCAAGCTATTCTTCCCAGGAGACGCTTACGGTATGCGGAGAGCTCGGCGTTTCAGCAGCCCTGGCAGCAGCGGAAGCTGGTGTCGATGGTGTGGGCGATGAACCGGGCCCGGAAGCTGCGGCGGGAGCACATGCCCCTGGCCGCGCCGGAGGAGACGTTCAGATCCTCGGGCACCACGAATTTGATGCACCGGACATGGACGTCCCGGCAGGAGGGGAAGTCGTGGGCGGGGATGGTCAAGGTCTTCAGGCCCCGGGAGTACTCCTGGCCGCTGTCGTCCACCTCCGCGAGGATGGCGGCCAGGGCCACCCGCTTGCCGGGGCAGACGTTTTTGAGGGTGACGTTCAGCTGGATGATCCGGCCCTGGGACTCCAGATATACGTCCCCCGCGTCCACCACCACGGCGTCGGCGCAGCCCTCCACAGACAGATCCACCGGGTCGGGGCAGCCCTCGGGGCAGACGACCACGTCGCAGGACACCGTGACGGTGGGGTCGGGGAAGGTCACCGCGTTCCCCTCGGCGTCGGAGTAGTCGATGGACTGGTTGACCTCTTTCACGCCGGAGGTCTGGGCCGTGTGGCGGATGAAGAACTCCAGCACGGCGCTCTCGCTGGCGGTGACCCCCAGCTCCGGGATGGTCCACCGCAGGGAGTTGAGGCCCGTCACGGCGGCGGAGCCCTTGCTGGGCATCAGAACGCTGGTGATGACGAAGTCCGGGTTCACCACCTCGTCGATGACGATGTCGGTGGCCCCGGGGTTGGAGATATTGGCGGCCAGGTCGGCGAAGAGCTGCTCCAGGTCCGCCGCGTCCGGCGTCACCGCCACGTGGGCGGCGTCGGGGTCGGTGGCCCACTCGTTCAGGGCGCTGACGTCCACGCCGTCGGAGCCCACCAGCCCGATGGCGTAGATGATGATCCCCTGGGCCTTGGCCGCGTCGGCCACGGGTGCGGGCGGGGGACCGGCGGTGGTGTTCCCGTCGGTGAACATGACGATGACCTTGGCGTTGCTCGAAGCGGGGTCGAACAGGCCCGCCGCCGTGGAGAAGGCGTCGGCGTGGTTGGTGTTCCCGCCGGCGGTCAGGGCGTCCACGGCGTCCTTCAGGTCGGCCACAGAGGTGATGAGCTGGGTATCCGCCGTGGCGGACCCGGCGAAGCTGACGATGCCGATGCGGCTGCCGGAGCCGATCTGCCCGTCGGCGGCGCCGTCGGTGGCCTCGTCGATGATGTCGATGAAGGTGTCGGCCCCGGCCTTCATGCTTGCCAGAGGCAGACCGGTCATGCTGCCGGACCGGTCCAGGACAAGGACGATGTCCGTGGGATTGGACATGATGTCCGGGGCGGCGGTCAGGGCCAGAGTCACCCGCAGGGACCCGTCACAGGCGATCTGGTCCGTGCTGATGACCTTGTTTGAATTTGTAACACCCATTGTGTTACCTCCTTCTGGGGGCATCCCCCAGCACCATGCTATGTGGAGCGGGCGGGGGATGACACCGCCGGGAAGGATGGAAGAGGGCCCGCCGTCTGACATGTTCAGACGGCGGGCTGCAGTGTTTCAAAAAAGCCTCGCAGAGTTCGCGCGCAGCCGTCGGCAGCTGTGCTGCCATACGGATGCGGCCTGCCCCTTGCGGGTACGCCGCCGCGCACGGCGCGAAATAAATACAAGCGCAAGGTTCCCTCCTCGCGGCATAGCCGCTGCGGCCTACGCTGCAAACATGCCGCCGGCATGTTTGCTTACGCTGCGGCGTCGGAAAAACACTTTGCGCGGAGCGAGCGTCGAATCGTCCGCCACATGGGGCCCCCACCGGAGCCCAGCGAAGCGGGTCCGGTGGGGAGAGGAGGCGCAGCGGAGTGAGCGCCGCCTGCCGCCTGCGGCGGGCGGCGGGATACGGAGCTTGTGCCGACGACGCGCAGAGCGAAGCGGCTCCCCTTTGGCGGAAAAGGCGTCAGCCTTTTTCGACAGGCTTAGGCCAGCCGCCGGCCCATGAGCACGCCCATGACGGAGGCCATCATCAGCCCCCGGGTCCAGCCGCTGGAGTCACCCAGGCAGTGGAGCCCCCGGACGTTGGTGTTGAAATCCTCGTCCATCTTCACCCGGTTGGAGTAAAACTTCAGCTCCGGAGAGTAGAGGAGGGTCTCGCTGGAGGCGAAGCCGGGGACCACCTGGTCCATGGCCTGGATGAAGTTGATGATGTTGATCATGGCACGGTAGGGCATGGCGGCGGTGATGTCCCCGGCCACGGCGTCGGGCAGGGTGGGCCGCACGTTGGAGAAGGCCAGCTCCTTGGGCCATGTCCGCTTGCCGTCCAGGATGTCGCCGAAGCGCTGGACCAGAATGTGGCCCGCCCCCAGCATGTTGGTCAGCTCTCCCACCTTCTGGGCGTAGGCGATGGGCTGGTTGAAGGGGTAGGAGAAGTTATGGCTGCACAGGATGGCCAGGTTGGTGTTGTCGCTTTTCAGCTCCTTGTAGCTGTGGCCGTTGACCACCGCCAGGTCGTTGTCGTAGTTCTCCTGGCTGACGAAGCCGCCGGGGTTCTGGCAGAAGGTGCGGACCTTGTTCTTGAAGGGCTTGGGGTACCCCACCAGCTTCGACTCGTAGAGCACCCGGTTGACGGTTTCCATCACCTCGTTGCGGACCTCCACCCGGACGCCGATGTCCACGGTGCCGGGCTGGTGGGCGATGTTGTGCTCCGCGCACAGGCTCTCCAGCCAGTCCGCCCCCCGGCGGCCGGTGGCGATGACCGTGTGCTCCGCCAGGATCTCCCGGCTGTCCCTGCCGTTGGTGACGCACACCCCCCGGCACAGGTCCCCCTCCAGGATCAGGTTGGTGCACTCATAGCCGAAGAGGAGCTCCACCCCGTGCTCCAGCAGGTACTGCTCGATGGCGTAGTACAGGCTCTGGGCCTTCTCGGTGCCCAGGTGCCGGATGGGGCAGTCCACCAGCTTCAGCCCCGCCTGGATGGCCCGCTTGCGGATGGCCTTCCGCTCCTCCTCGTGCTCCAGCCCCTCGATGTGGGTGTCCGCGCCGAATTCCAGGTAGATCTGGTCGGTGTAGTGGATGGTCTCCTGGGCCTTCTCCTCGCCGATGAGGGTGGGCAGGTCGCCGCCCACCTCGTAGCTCAGGGAGAGCTTGCCGTCGGAGAAGGCTCCCGCGCCGGAAAAGCCGGTGGTGATGTGGCAGTAGGGCTTGCAGTTGACGCACTTCTTGGTCTTCTCCTTGGGGCAGTGGCGGTCCTCCACGGCCTTGCCCTTCTCCACAATGAGGATGCGCTTGCGGCTGCCCTTTTTCAGCATCTCCAGGGCCGTGAAAATGCCGGCGGGGCCGGCGCCGATGATGACTACGTCCGTATTCATGGGAACCTCCTTCCCAGACCCGCCGGGGGCCTGTGGGACATCTTTACACAGTAAAAAACCACCCTGCTGTTCCAGACGGTGGGTGGTGTGCTCCCGAAAGGGAGACGGGCTATGCGGTTGCGCTGCATATCTCCTTATAGTATGGCAGAGGCCGGGGCGGTTGTCAATGCTTTTTTCAAATTGCCGGGATCTTCCGGGGAGATCTTAAATTTTTACTAAGAATGGGCCGCCGCCGCCGGAGGGCCTTGCAATGGACCGGAGGTGCGTATATAATGAAAGCGACATTTATTAACGTTTTGTGAACAGGAGGACCCAACCATGAGAGCTGATGGCCGCAGGACCAAAGGGCTGACCGCCATCGAGCAGGCCATCCCCCACATTATGCCCAAGCGGGTGGACGCTCAGAACTATGTGACGGAATACGTGGATGAGGAGATCATCAAGGACTACATCCGCTCGGTGAAGCAGCAGAAGGGGGTGCGGATGAGCCGCATGGCGGTGATCATCGCCGCCTACTACCTGGCCGCCCTCCAGCACCCCTACATCAACCGCTTTGTCGTCGGAAGCCGGGTCTACGACCGCAACCACTTCTGCGTCAGCTTCGTGATGCTGAAGAAGCGGGCGGACGGCTCCTCGGACCAGACCACGGTGAAGGTGTTCATGGAGCCGACGGACGACATCTTCACCATCAACCAGCGGATCAACGACGTCATCGAGAAAAACAGCGAGCCCAAGCACGAGAACAACACGGACAAGTTCGCCGCCTTTATGTTCTCCCTGCCGGTGCTGCCCTATCTGGTGATGGCCCTGGTCCGCTTCCTGGACCGGTTCGGCCTGCTGCCCCGGGCCATCATCGATCTGAGCCCCTTCCACACCAGCATGTTCATCACCAACCTGGCCTCCATCAACACCACCCACATCTACCACCACGTCTATGAGTTCGGCACCACCAGCGTCTTCCTCAGCGTGGGCAAGTCCATCCCCAACTACCTCACCGGGGAGCTGGACAAGAAGCTGATCCCCATCAGCGTGGTCATGGACGAGCGCATCTGCACCGGCCACCACTACGCCCTGTTCAACAAGACCCTCCAGCGGTATCTGCGGAACCCGGAGCTGCTGGAGCGGGAGAACCTGGAGCCTGTGGGGACCGCCGAATAAGGAAAGAAGAAGCGAAGCCCGCCGCTGCGAGAGCAGCGGCGGGCCTTTTTCGCCTATTCCGTGATGACGAAAGCGATCTCCCGGGTGCCGTCCAGGGAAAATTCTCCTTCGGCGGAGAAGTCGTAGCTGACCTCTGCCCGGTCCCCCACCGCCAGGGAGGAGAGGTCTGGCTGGGAGGAGAGCTCCAGAGAGATCTCATATCCTGTGACCCCTTCGGCGTCCATATTGGCATTGATGGTGTCCAGGATGAGCTGCCGGGGGTCGGCGTCCGTCCCAACGGATACCGGGATCTCCGTAAATTCGAAGCAGCTGACCAGTCTCTCCTGAGCCGCCATACCGTCCAACAGGATCTCATAGCGGCTTGTCAGTGTAAAAGTTGACGTAAGGAGCCCGGTCTCCATGGTGAGGGTGTAGGGCGACCCGCTGGGGAGGGTGAAGGTGGTGGTGGCCTGGACCCGGTAGGACACGGTGGCCTCCTCGGGAATATCGTCCTCTGACAAATAGGTGATGTCCTCCAGCAGGATCTGGCTGAAGCTGTCCCCCAGGTACGACCGGCCATGCTCTTCTAGAATCAACAGGACGGCCTCCTCCGGGGTAGACGCCAAGGGCGTGTTATAGATCGCCTCGCCGCCGGGGTGGGCGGGGACCGCGGCGACGGCGGGCCCCAGGGTCCGGCCGTAGCCGTTGATGACCTCCCCGTCCGTCAAACCGGTTTCAGAGGTCTCGGCATCCGTGGGCAGCCCCAGCCGCTGACGGACCGCATTGTCGCTGAGAGGCTCCTCCCGGCCGTCGGCCCAGGCAAGGGGCGCCCGCAGCCAGTACACCGCGTTGTTCCGCTCGGCGTCGGTGATATAGTCGCTGCCCAGCACCCCGGCGAAGTATTCGGGGTTGCTGTCGTACAGGGCCCACAGGACGTCCTGGTAGGCGGTGGCGTTTGCCCCGTCGATGGCGCTGTCCACGGGAACGGAGAGAATGTTGTGGTATTGTCCCCAGTCCGCCTGGCCGCTGCCGGCGTATTCTCGGAGAGCCGAGAGCAGAGAAAACATGTCGCTCTCGCCGTAGGTGTCCCGGTAGCTGGACCAGGACAGGTAGGGCAGGTAGGCGATGGCCGCGGCCATGTCGCTCTCGTAGCTGTCGTGGACCAG
>DVGP01000211.1 GCA_018712665.1 Candidatus Pelethomonas intestinigallinarum
GGCTGCGGATGCACGCGTACAGCTGCGGCTACCAGGTGGTCTGGGACGACATCAACCTTCAGGATCTGCTGGAGGAGGCCAAGGCCGACTGGTACCGGGAGCAGGCCAGGAGGCTGGCACTGGAAAACGACAGGCTGGAGCGGGACGGAGAAGCCCCGGCGAACCAGGCACGACCGGAAATGGAGGAGTAGAACCATGCTGGACATCAAAAAACAGCCGGGCAGCGTGCTGCGGCACCAGGTATCCCGGGAGGATATGGCGCTGATCAACGCCATGGCCAGATCGGCCCTGACACCGGAGGAGGTGTACACCTTCGCGGTGCGGCTGTGCGACAACGAGATCGACAGGGATTTTGAGCGGTTCGACCGGGCCGCCCTAAAGACCCTGGGGGAGCTGTTCGTGGGCAAGAGCGGCATCTTTGACCACCAGTGGTCCGCCCAGGGGCAGACGGCCCGGCTGTACAAGACGGAACTGGTGGCGGAGGAGGGCGTGACGGAGGCGGGAGAGCCCTGCTGCTACCTGAAGGGCTACGCCTACATGCTCCGCAGCGAGAAGAACGAGGACCTGATCGCCGAGATCGAGGCGGGGATCAAGAAGGAGGTCAGCATCGGGTGCAGCGTGAGCCGGAGCGTGTGCTCCATCTGCGGCCAGAGCGGGTGCGGCCACCAGCGGGGGCGGCGGTACGACGGCAAGCTGTGCTACTTCACCCTTCAGGCTCCCACGGACGCCTACGAGTGGAGCTTCGTGGCGGTGCCCGCCCAGCGGAAGGCCGGGATCATCAAGGGCCTGACGGCGGGGAGCGGGCTGAGCCTGCGGAAGCTGCTGGCGGGCCACCCCACCGCCATGGCGGAGCTGGAGGCGCTGGAGCGGGAGGCCGCCCTGGGCCGTTCCTATATGACGGGACTGCGCCGGGAGGCGGTGCGCCTGGCGGGGATGGCCGACGAGGCATTGGACCTGCGGACCTTCGCCGCGGCCATGGACAAGCTGGACGAGGCGGAGCTGAAGGAGCTGACGGCGGCCTACCAGCGGCGGGTGGACGACAAGTACCCGCCCCTCCCCCAGGTGCGGCCCCGGAGGGCCGTTCCCTCCGCCGACGAGGCGGATCTGGCGTATCTGATCTGACAGAACCATCAAGAGGGCCGAAACGGCACCCCATGAGACAGGAGGAAATTTAAAGAATGAGCATTTCTTTTCAGGGCATCGGCCAGGTGTGCGCCACCTTTCTGTGCGGCACGGTGGCGGAGGGCCAGCTGGTAAAGGTCAGCGGCCGGGGCACCGTGGCCGCCTGCGGTGACGGCGACGGCTTCTGCGGCGTGGCCGTGTGCAAAAAGGACGACGCCTGCACGGTGCAGGTGGCGGGCTTCGTGACGGTGGGGTACTCCGGCACCGTCCCCGCCGTGGGCTGGTCCGCCCTGGCGGCCAACGGCTCCGGCGGCGTGAAGAGCGTGAGCACCGGAGGGCAGACCCTCCTGGTGGTGGACGCGGACACCACCGCCAAGACCGTCACCATTTTGCTGTAAGGAAGGAGCACTTGCATGGCATACACATACGACAATCTGAGACTGGAGAAGGGCATGTACGGCGAGGCGGGCCGGTCCTTCTCCCAGGTGCTGGAGGCCGCCGACCCCAGCGAGAACTACCGGGGCACCCCCCTGGAGGGGCTGGACGCCTTCCAGCGGCAGCTCAAGCGGTTCGACATCCGGGTGAAGGGCCGGAATTCCGACGTGGTGGAGAAGTTCTTCCGCACCACCGAGTCCGCCGTGCTGTTCCCGGAGTTCGTCTCTCGGGTGGTGCGCCAGGGGATGGAGGAGGACAACGTGCTGCCCTCCATCACCGCCACCGTCACACAGTTCGAAGGCATGGACTACCGCTCCATCTACTCCGTGCCCAGCGAGGAGGAGAAGAGCCTGAAGCGGGTGGAGGAGGGCGCACAGCTGCCCCAGACCTCCGTGCGGACCCAGTCCAACCTGGTCAAGCTCCACAAGCGGGGCCGGATGCTGGTGGCCTCCTATGAGGCCATCCGCTTCCAGCGGCTGGACCTGTTTTCCATCACCCTGCGGCAGATCGGCAGCCACATCGCCAGGATGCACCTGGAGGACGCCATCAAGGTCATCACCGACGGCGACGGCAACGAGAACGCCGCCGACAGCTTCTCCATCGGCACCACTCCTATCGGCGGCACCAGCGGCACCCTGAGCTACGACGCCCTGCTGGACTTCTGGGCCCAGTTCGACCCCTACACCATGAACACCATCCTGGTGCCCGGGGCGGTGATGCTGCAGATGCTGAAGATGAGCGAGTTTCAGAACCCCCTGACGGGGCTGAATTTCCAGGGCACCGGCGCTTTGAGCTCCCCCCTGGGCGCCACCCTCCTGCGGACCAGCGCCATGCCGGCGGGAAAGCTCATCGGCATGGACCGGAACTACGCCCTGGAGATGGTCAGCGCCGGGGACGTGATGGTGGAGTACGACAAGCTCATTGACCGGCAGGTGGAGCGGGCCGCCATTACCAGCACCTCCGGCTTCGCCAAGCTCTACAAGGAGGCCAGCAAGGTGCTGACCATCTGACGGGAGGTCACATTGACAATGCGTGAGACGATCCTGGAGCTGGCCCGGGCCATCTGCGCTCCGACGGAGGCGGAGGAGCCGCTTCTGGAGGCCCTGGCCTCGGCGGCGGAGGCGGAGCTGGCCAGCCGGCTGGGCACGGAGGTGAGCCCGGCGGACTGCGGGGACGCCTTCCCCTGCGCCGCCGCCCTGCTGACAGCGGCGGGGCTTCTGGCCTGCCGGACCGGCGGCGAGGCGGAACAGTTCACCGTGGGTGACGTCAGCCTCCGCACCGGCAGCGGCGGGTCCGGCGGCGCCGAGATCCTGCGGCGGCAGGCGGAGCGGTTGATGGCCCCCTACTGGCAGGACGACGGCTTCGCCTTCCTGGAGGTGCGGGGATGAGGCAGACGCTGGAGCGGATCATGACACAGTATGGACAGACCGTGATACTGGCTCGCCGGGACGGTACAAAGCGGACGCTGCGGGCCTTCGTGCAGCCGGTGACGAAGCAGCGGGAGGCGCTGCCCGTTGCCGCCACGCCCCTGGGGGCGGTGAGCGAGGAGCTGTGGGTCTACATCGGCCCGGGGGACGCCCCCCTCTCCCCCGACGACAGCGTGGAGCAGGGCGTCCTGTCCCTGACGGCGCGGGAGGTCAAGGCCCTCTATTGGCAGGATGAAGTACTCTACCACTGGGCCCTGCTGGGGCGGCGGAAGGAGGCGGCGACATGAACCCGGGACTGGAGCAGGTTCGGGCCGCCATGGCGGCGGCTCTGGAGAAGGCCGGGGTCCGGGCGGCCACCGCCTTTCCCGGAGGCTGGGCCAAGGCTTATGATGAGCCTGTGGCGGCGGTGGGGCTGCGCACCGGCGAGAGCCGGGGCGGCGCCCTGGGCAGTTACCTGGGCACCCGGCTGGACCCGACAGACCAGACCTGCCGGGAGGTCTACGGAATGCAGCTGGACCTGACGCTGAGCCTGGACATCTACGCCCCGGCCCGGATGGGCGCCGCCGGGTGCGACGGCGCTCTGGAAACGCTGCACCAGGTGGTGCTCCAGGGCCTGCCCTCGGGGCTGAAGCCCCGGGAGCTGAAGTGGGAGGAGGCGGTATGGGACCCGGACACGGCCATGTTCCTGCGCCGGGGCAGCCTGACGTGCGACGCCTACTTCACCGCCACCATCTCGGAGGACGGCCTGCTGCTGAGCGACTTTATATTGAAAGGTGTAGTGACAAACTAAATGGCAACGATCATTCATGAGCGTCCGGGGGTCTACTCCTCCTACGACGCGTCCGCCGTCATCCGCAGCGGCCGGTCCGTGCGGGTCATCGGCGTTGCGGCCAAGAGCGTATCGGGGACGGCCAACACCCCCGTCACCCTCACCAGCTATGAGGCGGGGGTCAGCGCCTTCGGCGAGGACGCCGAGGGCAGTCCCGGCATGTCCACCATCCTGCGGCTGCTGTTCCTGAACAGCGCCGCCACCGTGGTGGCGGTGGCGGTGGACGAGGACGACTACGCCGCCGCCTTTGCCGCCCTGGAGACGGCGGAGAACGTGCAGGTGGTGGTCTGCGACAGCGCGGACCAGACCGTGCAGCAGAAGCTGCGGGAGAGCGTGGAGAACGCCTCCGCCCTGCGCCGGGAGCGGATCGCCGTGGTGGGCATGAGCAAGGCCACCACCACGGAGCTGACCGCCCGGGCCACAGCCCTCAACAGCGAGCGGATGGTGCTGGTGGGCCCCGACGTGGTCACCAACGGCGGCGACAGCCTCTCCGGCGTCTTCGCCGCGGCGGCGGTGGCCGGGGCGGTGGCGGCCTCCGGCGACCCGGCCATCCCCCTAAACGGCGCTGCGCTGCGGGGCCTTGGCGGCGTGAGCCAGCTCTACAGCGACAACGACATCGACCTGCTGGTCCGAGGCGGCGTGACGCCCTTGGAGGCGGTGAGCGGCGTGGTCTCCCCGGTGCGGGGCATCACCACCCGGACCACCACCGGCGGCGCGCAGGACACCACCTGGCGGGAGCTGACCACCATCCTGGTGGTGGACAACGTGATCCCCTCCATCCGCCAGAGCCTGCGCAGCCGGTTCAGCCGGTCGAAGAACACCGCCCAGACTCGGGGGGCCATCCGCTCCCAGGTGATCGTGGAGCTGGAGAACAAGCTCAAGGCGGAGATCATCGACAGCTACGGCGAGGTCACCGCCTCGGTCTACGAGGAGGACCCCACCGTGTGCCTGGTGGAGTTCTCCTTCGCCGTGGCCCACGGCCTCAACCAGATCTACCTCACCGCCCACATCACCATCTGATAAGGAGACGAGGATATGGAAGTGACAGGATTTCCCACCAGCTGCGACATCTACCTGGAGCTGGAGGGCAAGAAGGTGGCGGTGGTGCAGAGCTACACCGCCAAGGCTACCAAAACCAGCCAGGTGGTGGAGGCCTTCGGTGAGAGCGAGCCGGTGGCCACCATCAACGGGCAAAATAAATATGTGCTGGAGCTGACCCGGCTGTACGCCACCGACGACGCCATCAGCGACGGCATCGACTTCTTCTCCCTGGCGGACTTCTCCCTGGTGATCTGCAAGCCTGACCGGAAGGTCATCTACAGCGGCTGCCAGTGGAGCGCCATTCAGGAGGAGGGCAAGGTGGGCTCCATGGTGGCGGAGAAGGTCACCGTCATGGCCACCAGCCGCATCGAGGTGGCGGCCTGATGGAGGAGCGGGAGCCGCTTCGGCTGACCTTTGAGCTCCCGGCCCAGGCCCTGGACCAGGCGGCCCGGCTGCTGGAGGCCGTCCGGCTGCTGCTGGAGGCGGGCCAGGCCCGGGACCTCCCGGCCCGGCAGCCTCTGGAGCGGGGTGAGAGCGCCGGCTTTGACGAGGACCGGTTCCGGGCCCTGGCGGCGGGGAGAAGGGAGGATGTCTCCTCCGCCCCACGCTCCCCCGCCGCTGAGACGTCCGCGGCGGCGGAGGCTGCCGCGCCTTCTCCGATTGAGCCGCCCGGCGAAACCGCCCCCGCTGCATCCGCTCCGTCAGATCGGATGGCGGAGGTCCCGGCGGTCCCCACCACCGGGGAGGTCGTTTCCATGGAGCCGGGAGAAGCCGAAAGCGTCAGGTATGACTTGGAATCGCTGGAGGGTCCGGAGGTTGTCCGGACCCCGGAGAGGGAGCAGGCGGAGGCCCCCGGCCCGTTGCCGGAGGACCAGAGCTCTCCCCCGGAGCCCCCCGGTGTGCAGGCCGGGGACATGGTCCCTATCCCCGACGCCCCCACGGCGCGGCCGGAGGCTGGGCAAAGTTCGGAGGATCTCCCCGCGGCGGAGGTGACGGTCCGGTATGAGGCGGCGCCGCCGCCCGGCGCAGTCCAAGCCAGCGTCACGCCCGTGGCGGAGCAGGTCCCCGACAGCTTCCGCCGGACCGGGCGTGACGAGGCCTACTCCGCCCTCGCGCCCCGGCCCGCCCCCTTGACGGCGGAGGCGGTGAACCTGGCCTTCCGCCGGGATGACCGCCGCTACGACAACGGCTTTCCACTCTACTAATGAAGGAGGCGACGTCCTTTGAACCTCTCCCCCATGCGCTACAAGGACTACATCTGGCCCCACAACCCCACCACCTACTCCATCGCCTATGAGCGGCAGGTGGCGGTCCACAAGGTCCCCTTCGGCCGCTACTGCACCCAGGATCTGGGACTTACCTGCCGGGTGATGCGTGGCGAGGGGGTGTTCGCCGGGGAGGGGGCCTATGAGGAGTTCAAGGCCCTGGCCACCGTATTCTACGGCGGCGGGCCGGGCCTCCTCATCCATCCGGTGTGGCAGGTGTCCAGCGCCTATTTCACCGCCCTGCGCTTAGAGCAGGAGCCCCTCCCCGACTACGTGCGCTACAGCTTTGAGTTCCGGGAGGATTACGACGGCTACAGTCAAGCCCTGGAGGAGCTCTCCGGCGGCGGGCAGACGGCAGGCCCAGACCAGTCCGGCTCCCCCGCCGTTCACACGGTGACGGAGGGAGAGAACCTGTGGGCCATCGCCCAGAACGGCGGCGTGACGCTGGAGGCCCTGCTGGCGGCCAACCCGGCCATCAAGAACCCCAACCTTATCCATCCCGGGGACCAGGTGGTGATCCCATGCTGACCGTGATCCTGGAGACCTACGACGGGGAGCGGTACCAGCTGCCCATGCTGGTGGAGTGGGACCTGACCCACACCGGCTCCGTCCCCTGCGACAGCATGGCCGTCACATGCCTGTACGACCAGGGGATGAGCGATGTGCTGCCCAGGGCGACCCGCTTCGCCGCCCGGAGCGGCGGGGCGACCATGCTCCGGGGGGTGGTGGACGCCTACGAGATCTCCTTCTCACCCCAGGGGATGCTGGTCACCGTGGAGGGCCGGGGGATGGCGGCTCTGCTGCTGGACAACGAGTCCGAGGCGATCACCTACGGCCGGGCGTCCCTGGCGGACATCCTGCAAAACCACGTAACTCCCTACGGTGTCTCCACCGAGGTCCGTCGGGAGGTGTCCGGCCGGAACTACGCCGTGGTCTCCGGCTCCAGCCAGTGGAAGGCCCTGCGGGGCTTCACCCACCGCTACGGCGGCTTCGAGCCCTATTTCACCCGGGAGGGGGGGCTGGTGGCGGGGCCTCTGTGGGGAAGCGGCCGGACCCTCCGGATCAATGACGAGACGCCCCTTCTCTCCCTTCGGAAGCGGGAGCAGCGCTACGGCGTCATCTCCGAAATGCTCATTCAGGACAAGGTCCAGGGGGTGAGCCACTCGGTGGTGAACGAGGACTTCGCCGCCCAGGGCGGCCGGCGGAGGCATGTGCTGTACATGCCCCGCTCCACCGCCGGCCAGCGGCGGTACACCGGGGAGTACCAGATCGCCCAGTCCGAGCTGGAGCGGCTGGAGATCAGCCTGGAGCTGCCCCTGGCCTTCGCCGCCTCCCCCGGGGACCGGGTCTCCCTGTCCCTGAGCCGGCTGGGATTATCCGGGACATACGACGTAGTGTCCGCCCGCAGCCGGATGGACGGCAGTGGGGAGCGGACGGAAATGACTTTGAGCGTGAGGTGAAAGATTAACATGTGGCTATCGAAAAAGCTCTCCCTCCAACACGCCGCGGAGCAGGAGGGCGCCGCCGCCGACATGGGGGTGACCACCATCGGCGGCGGCAGCGCCAGTGTGGTCACCCGGGGCGAGCAGCGGGACCTGGCGGTCTTCGCCCCCGGGGGCCTGGTGTGGCAGCCCAAGTGCGGCGACACGGTGCTGGTCATCAAGGGCGGCGTGGGCTGTCAGGAGAGCTGTGTGGCGGCGGCGGACACCGGAGCCAACGCCCCCAAGGACATGGCCCCCGGGGAGCTGTACCTCTACTCCGACGGCGGCGCGTCGGTCTATCTCCGCTCCGACGGGAGCATCGAGATCAAGGGACCCGTCAAGGTCGAGGGGGATGTGGCCCTGACCGGGGACGTGACGCTGAACGGCGACGTCACAATGACCGGGGACCTGTCTTCCACGGGAAACGTGGCGATGAACGGCCGGGTAGAGGTATTCGGCTCCCTCTTCATCAACGGGGCGGCCTGCCCGGCCTGCCTGGGCGGCTGAGAGGAGGGACCATGGAGACAAAGCTTGTCAACGGGGACTATGTGCCCGACGGGCTGGGGGGCGTGGAGCGCCTAAGCGGCGCCGACGCCCTGCTGGGCCGGGTCCTCTACCGGCTCACCGCCCGGCGGGGGCAGTTCCCGCCCCTGCCGGAGCTGGGCAGCCGGCTCTACCTGCTGGGACGGGAGACCGGGGCCAACCGTCTCACCGCCGCCCGGCAGTATGTGGCGGAGGCCCTGGCCCAGGAGCCGGTAACCGTGGAGGATGTGACCCTCACCGCCGCCGGGGAGGGCCGGGTCCACCTGGCTGTTTTCCTGAAATACCAGGGCACGGACCTGGCCGTCACACTGACCGTATAAGGGAGGGAATACTTTGGAGAAAAATATCGACACCATTTACAGCGAGATGCTCGCCGCCTTCAGCGAGAAAAGCGGCTATCTCCCCCACAGCTCCTGCGACCTGGCGGCCCGTCTGTACGCCGCCGCGGCCCAGCTCCAGGCCCTCTACCACCAGGCCAGGTGGGTGCTGGACCAGAGCTTTCCCCAGACGGCCCAGGGGGCCTATCTGGACCAGCACGCCGCCCTCCGGGGGCTGAGCCGGGCGGTGGCCACCCGGGCGGCGGGGGTGCTGCGCTTCGGCGTGTCCGCAGCGGCCTCCGGCGACCTGCCCATCGACGCCGGCACGGTGTGCATGACCGCCGACGGCGTCCGCTTCGCCACCACCGAGGACGCGGTGCTGGCGGAGGGGGAACTCTACGTGGACGTGCCCGCCCTGGCGGTGGAGCCGGGCCGGGCGGGAAATGTGGCCGCCGGGGCGGTGACCATTATGGCCGCCATGCCTGTGGGCATTCGGGCCTGCACCAACCCGGAGGCCTTCAGCGGCGGGGATGACCTGGAGAGCGACGACGCCCTCCGCCGTCGGCTGCTGGACACCTACCTCCGCCTGCCCAACGGCGCCAACGCCGCCTACTACGAGCAGGTGGCCCTGTCCTACACCGGCGTGGCCGCCGCCAAGGCGGTGGGCCGGCCCAGGGGAGTGGGCAGTGTGGACCTGTATGTGGCCACCGACGCAGGCATCCCCGAGGCAGAGCTGCTCACCGCCATCGAGAGCTACCTGGAGGAGAAGCGGGAGATCTCCGTGGACCTGCGGGTGCTGGCCCCCACCCCCGCCGCGGTGGATATCTCCGTGGCCCTGCTCCCCGCCGCCGGGGCGGACTTCGCCCAGGCCAAGGCCGACGCGGACGCCGCCCTGCGGGCCGCCTTCACCGGGGCCCTGCTGGGAGAAGGGGTGACCCTGGCCTTTCTCGGCGACCTGCTCTACCACCTGGAGAGCGTGGCCAACTACCGCTTCACCCAGCCGGCGGCGGATGTGGCGGCCTCTCCCACCCAGCTGCCCGTGCTGGGCACGGTGACCTTCAGCGAATGGGAGGGGTGACATGAGCTACGCCGTCTACCTGCGGGAGCTGCTGCGTCCCCTGGGGATCTATGACCTGGCGGAGGGCAGCCTCAGCGGCAGTGAGCTGGACGCTCTGGGCCTGGGCATGGATGGGGCCGAGGATGCCCTGGAGTACACGGAACAGGAGAGCCTCCTGTCCACCGCCTGCGGAGAGGGCCTGGACCGGCGGGAGGCCCTCTTCGCCCGGGCTCCGGTCCATGTATCCACACAGCTGCGCCGGGAGGCCGTCGCCGCCCTGCTCCGCATCGGCGGGGACTGCTTTACCTTGAGCGACATCAACAGCACCATCTCCGGCTGCGGCATCAAGGCCCTGGCCCAGGAGAAGGAGCAGTTCGGCTACATCCGGGTCATCTTCCCGGAGACGGCGGGAGTGCCGCCGGAGTTTGAACAGATCAGCCAGATCATTCTGGACATCATCCCCTGTCACCTGGAGGTGGAATTCTACTTCCGGTACCTGACCTGGGCGGAGTGCCACGCCCACGGCTATACCTGGGCCGTTGTCCACCAGAACCAGTGGAACTGGCAGGAGTTCCAGCTGGCAATCTGACACGCGCTTCCCAGAGGTACCGCCCGCCTCTGTTTACCATAGATGATTCAATTGATCCCCATACAGCGGCTGCCCGATCCTTACGCCAGCAGGCCCCCTCTTTCTAAAAATGCCGTTACTTTCCTACTGCTCCGCAGCGGGAAAGTCCCCGCTTCGCGGGCCGCACGCCTTGCACAGCAAGGCTGTGCGGGGCATTTGATTGGATTCGAGGCGGGCTTTGCCCCCTCGAGCTCCCCCTGCGCTGTGCAGCTTTTTATTTCTATAGAGAGTTCTTCGACACGCTGTGCGATCCGCAAAAAGCGGACCGCAACCACATCCTGTAAAAATTCTATAGGACTTTTCCAACAAAGCGCCCGGCCATGCGGCCGGGCGCTTTCGTCCGCGAAGCATCGGTAACCGGCCGCCGGGCAAAGCTGCGATCAGCTTCCAAGCCGGGTGTAAAATCCAGTGCCCTGCGGGTATTGATACTTTTTCTTTCAAGGGAAAGTATGTAGACCGTATGCGGCCAAGCCTGGAGGCATAGGTTATTCTGAGGTGATCTGACATGACGATCCACGTCGTTCAGCCGGGGGAGACCCTGTACGGCATCGCGGGGCGGTACGGGGTGGACCCGGAGCTGCTGCGGGTGTCCAACGGCGTGCCGGAGGACGGGGCCCTGGCGGTGGGGCAGGCCCTGGCGGTGCAGTTTGTCCGCACCCTTCACGTGGTCCAGCCGGGGCAGAGCCTGTCCTCCATCGCCGCCGAATACGGCATCCCCCTGCGGCAGCTCTACCGCGACAACTACGGCCTGCTGGGCCAGCCGGAGGTCCGGGCCGGGCAGCGTCTGGTCATCGCCTACGACCAGGTGAAGCTGGGGGAGACCTTCACCAACGGCTACGCCTACCCCCATATCCAGCGCCGGGAGCTGGCGGCGGTCCTGCCCTATATGAGCTGCCTGACCCCCTTCACTTACGGCATCGACACCCAGGGCGGCCTGCTGCCCCTGGAGGACGGCGTGCTGCTGGAGGAGGCCCGGCGGCTGGGGACCGGGCCGCTGATGCACCTGTCCTCCCTGACGGAGGAGGGGACCTTCTCCAGCCAGCGGGCGGCGGAGCTGCTGGCGGACCCCGCCGCCCGGGCCGCTCTCACGGAACAGGTCGCAGCCACCATGGAGGCCAGGGGGTACCAGGGGCTGGACGTGGATTTCGAGTTCATCCCCGCCGCTCAGAAGGAGGACTACGCTCAGTTTATCCGGGAGCTGCGGCAGCGGCTGGCGCCCCGGGGCTGGCCTGTGCTGGTGGCCCTGGCCCCCAAGACCTACGCCGGTCAGCCCGGGCTTTTGTACGAGGCCCACGACTACGCCGCCCTGGGGGCCGCGGCGGACTATGTGCTGCTGATGACCTACGAGTGGGGCTACACCTACGGCCCGCCCATGGCGGTGGCTCCCCTGCCCAACGTGCGGCGGGTGCTGGACTACGCCGTCACCGAGATCCCGCCGGAGAAGATCTGCCTGGGTATCCCCAACTACGGCTACGACTGGCCCCTGCCCTACCGGCAGGGGGAGACCCAGGCCCAGTCGCTGTCCAACCAGGAGGCGGTGGCCGCCGCCGTGGCCTATGGGGCGGCGATCCAGTACGACGAAACGGCCCAGAGCCCCTGGTTCCGGTATACGGCGGCGGACGGCGCCATCCATGAGGTGTGGTTCGAGGACGCCAGGAGCATCAGCGAGAAGCTGCGGCTCATCCGGCTCT
>DVGP01000212.1 GCA_018712665.1 Candidatus Pelethomonas intestinigallinarum
CCTCCTGGCGGCAGGGCAGCCCCATGCGGCCGATGATGTGCTCCCGGTAGTCGTGGAGAATGGCGTTGAGCCGTTCCACCGAATCCGGGTCCTCCACCACGATGGCCACCAGGGCGATCCGTTTTTCCATAGTTTCTCCTTTCCCGGGCCGAAGCCCGTCCTTTTTAACAGTTGAGAACGCCCATGCCGAAAAGGCATGGGCGTTCTCCGGCCACTCCGGGCCGGGAATGACCGCTTCCATGCCTTTCCCCTCGGGACGGACCCTCGGGGGCAGGACATTCGCTGATTCCCTATGTGGTTTTACGTTTCCCTCGGCGGAGCCGGCGGCATCTGCCAGGCGTGATGGTCGGTGTGGAGCAGGTGGTGGCTCCGCTGGCCGCAGGGCTTCTCCAGGTAGTCCCGGTACAGAGTCCGGACGTCCTCGTTTTCGTGGCTGAAGCGGACCCGCTCCCCCTTGTCCAGCTCCCACAGGGCGCTGCCCCGGTACTCGGCCATCTCCACGCCGTCCACGATGGGCTGCCCGCCGCCGCCGGCGCAGCCGCCGGGGCAGGCCATAACCTCCACAAAGTCGTAGTGGACGTCCCCCCGGCGGAGGGCCTCCAGCAGCTTCCGGGTCCGGCCCAGGCTGCTGACCACCGCCACCCGAACCACGCCGGCTCCGGGGATGTTGAAGGCGGCCTCCTTCCAGGTTCCGTTGTCCATGCCCCGGACCGCCCGGAAGGTGTCGGCGTTGGGGTTCCGTCCGGTGATCAGGTAGTAGGCGCTGCGCAGTGCCGCGTCCATGACGCCGCCGGTGGCGCCGAAGACCACCGCCGCCCCGGTGCTGGTGCCCAGGGGGCTGTCGAAGGCGCTCTCCGGCAGGTTTTCCACCTGGATGTGGTCGCTGCGGACCATCCGCACGAACTCCCGGGTGGTGAGGACGATGTCCACATCCGGGTCGCCGCAGGCGTCCCGCAGGGGCTCCAGGGCGGCCTCCTCCTTCTTGGCCAGACAGGGCATGATGGAGATGACCTTTATCTTGTGGGGGTCCACGCCGATCTTTTCCGCGAAGTAGCTCTTGGCCACCGCGCCGAACATCTGCTGGGGACTCTTGGCGGTGGAGAGGTTATCGGTGAACTCCGGGTAGTTGCTCTTGACGAAGCGGACCCAGCCGGGGCAGCAGGAGGTGAACATGGGCCAGGCGTAGTCCTCCCGGTGGGTGAACCGCTCCACGAACTCGCTGCCCTCCTCCATGATGGTCAGGTCCGCGCCGAAGTTGGTGTCGAACACGTAGTCGAAGCCCAGGCGCTTGAGGGCGGTGACCATCCTGCCGGTGGTCTCCGGGCCGGGGGTCAGGCCGAATTGCTCCGCCCAGGCCACCCGCACCGCTGGGGCCACCTGGACCACGGTGGTGATCTCCGGGTCCGCCAGGGCGTCCAGCACCGGCTCCGTGTCGTCCCGCTCCCGCAGGGCGGCGGTGGGGCAGTGGGTGACGCACTGGCCGCAGAAGGCGCAGTCCGCCTCCCGGATGGTCCGGTTGTGGCTGACGTTGACGGACACCCGGGAGCCGGTCCCCGCCACGTCCCAGATGTTCAGGGACTGGATCTTGTCGCAGACCTGGATGCACCGCATGCACTTGATGCACTTGCTCTCCTGGCGGATCAGGGGGGCGGAGCGGTCCCACTGGCTCTTGCGGATGTCTATGGGGTAGGGGATGTACAGCAGATTGGCCTCCATGGCCATCTTCTGCAGCTCGCAGTTGCCGCTGCGGACGCAGAAGGCGCACTGGCAGTCGTGCTGGGAGAGGATGAGGCGCAGGTTGGTGCGCCGGGCGGAGCGGACCCGGGGGCTGTTGGTGTGGACCACCATTCCCTCCTGGACGGGGTTGTTGCAGGCGGTGACCAGCTTGTCGATGCCCTCCACCTCCACCACGCAGACCCGGCAGGCGCCGATCTCGTTGAGGCCCTTCCAGTAGCACAGGCTGGGGACGGGGGTGCCGGCCAGCTTCGCGGCCTCCAGGAGGGTGGTGTTCTCCGGCACCTCCAGCGCCACGCCGTTGACGGTGAGCTTTACCATTTCTCCTTCCTCCCTCCCTTGAAGATGCCGTAGCCGAAGTGGTCGCAGCGCAGGCACCGGGCGCTCTCCTCCATGGCCCCCTGCTCGGTGAGACCGCACTCGATGCACACGAAGTCGTGCTTGCGCTCGGCGGCCTCCCGCTCGGTGGTGTTCACCCGGCCGTGGGGCATCCGGTCGCTGAGGTCCGGGTCGGGGATGTCCACGTCCACGGTGATCTCGTGGCGGAAGCCCAGGTACTCGTCGATGTTGGCCGCCGCCACCTTGCCGGCGGCGATGGCCTTGATGGCGGAGGCGGGGCCGGTGACGCAGTCGCCCCCGGCGTAGACCCCGGCCATGTCCGCCTTGTTCAGCGTGCTGTCGCTGAGGGCCTCGATGGTGCCCCGGTGGATGGGGATGCCGGCGTGCTCAAAGGTCCGGGTCTCGATGCCCTGGCCGATGGCCACCACGATGACGTCCGCCGGCACCCGGACCTCCGGCTGGTCGGCGGCCTTGGGGGCCGGGCGGCCGGAGCGGATCTCGCCGGGCATCTGGGGCTGGACCCACAGGGCCGCGGCCCTGCCCTCCTCGTCGGCTTCAATACGCACCGGGGCCACCAGGGTCAGCAGCTCCACCCCCTCGGCCACGGCGCCCTCCACCTCCTCGGGCATGGCGGTCATATCCACCTGGCGGCGGCGGTAGACGCAGGTGACCTTCTCCGCACCCAGGCGCACGGCGCTGCGGGTCACGTCCATGGCCACGTTGCCGCCGCCGATGACCACCACCCGCTTGCCGGCGAAATCCGGCAGCTCATTGTCCCCGATCTCCCGGAGCATCTCCACGGCGGAGATGACCCCTTGGCTCTCCTCCCCGGGGATGCCGGTCTTCTTGTCCGTCTGGGCGCCGATGGAGATGTAGACGCTGTCGTATTGGCGGCGCACCTCCTCAAAGGGGATGTCCTTCCCCACGTCCACCTGGGTGTGGACGGTAATGCCCAGGGAGAGGATGGAGTCGATCTCCCGGTCCAGCTTCTCCCGGGGGAAGCGGTAGCTGGGGATGCCGTAGCGGAGCATGCCGCCCAGCTGGCGGCGCTTCTCGTAGACGGTGACCTCGTGGCCCATGAGGGCCAGGTAGTAGGCGGCGGAGAGGCCGCCGGGCCCGCCGCCGATGATGGCCACCCGCTTGCCTGTGGGCTCCGCGCACAGGGGCTGGGGCACGTCTCCGGCGGTGTCCACGGCGTAGCGCTTCAGCCCCCGGATGTTCATGGCGTCGTCGATCATGTTCCGGCGGCACCGGGCCTCGCAGGGGTGCTCGCAGATGTAGGCGCAGGCCACGGGGAAGGGGTTGTCCTTGCGGATGAGCCGCACCGCGTCGGCGCTGCGGCCCGCGCGGATCAGGGCGATGTATCCGGGGATGTCCACCCCCGCCGGGCACAGGGCCACGCAGGGCACCGGGTTCTCCAGGCTGCCCAGGCAGCGGTGGTGGTTGATGTGCTCCCAGTAGTCGTCGGCAAAGCCCTTCAGGCCGTTGAGCACCAGCTGGGCGGCGTGCTGCCCGATGGCGCAGGAGGCGGTCTCCTCAATGGAGCGGGCGGTGTCGGCGATGATCTGCATGTGCCGGGGCTTGGCCCTGCCGTCCAGCACATCGGTCAGAAGGGTGGAGAGCTGGGCCAGCCCCACCCGGCAGGGGACGCACTTGCCGCAGGTCTGGGCGTGGCACAGGTTCAGGAAGTTCAGCGCCATGTCCACCGGGCACAGGCCCGGCGGCGAGGCGGCAATCCGGCGCTCCATATCGTGGTAGAGCTGCTCCACCACCATCTGGGCCCGGTCCGGCGTCTTGATATCCAATCTGCTCACGGGCGGTATCGCTCCTTTCGTCTTCTCCTGCGCGGGTTCTGCCGGGCCGCACCGCCCGGCAAAACCCTGATGGCGCGGAAACGTCCCCGTCCCCGCGCCGTCATATAAGCCTCTACGATTATGACATTTTTTTCACGATTTGTCCAGTCCCACAGTGCATAATTTCTCAAAAAAGGGTATAAAACTTCATGCGCCGTGGGCGCGCCGCGATAACAGGCAAACGTGGGCGCACATGAAGTTTCGCCCATGTGGGCCGTCCCCGGCCCACGCGGCATGGCAAAAAGCGGGGGCCGCATCCCGCGCGAGGCAGGACTGCGGCCCCGCCGGCGAACCGGGCTACCCCAGGTGGACGATCTGCTCCACGCCCAGGGAGCAGATCACGGCGCCGGCCTCGGACTGGAGGCCGTGGTTGGCGTTGACCGCCTCCATGACGCTGTTGCGCACCTCTCGGGGCACCACGATGAGAAGGATCTCCTTCTCCTCCTGGCGGGTGACGCCCTCCAGGCGCTCCACCTCCTCCTTGGCGACCCAGCGGCCCCGGACCACAGTGCCGCCCCGGGCGCCGGCCTTCCGGGCGGTGGCCATCACGTCGTCGGTAAAGCCCTGGTTGACGGTGATCATAATGAGGCTGCTCTTCTCCTGCATCTCTTCATACTCCTTGTTTTTGTCCAGTTTCGTCCGGGCGTTGACGGCGGCGGCCAGCAGGTTCGACACCGCCTCCAGCGGAATGGCGAAGGCGATGCCCCGTCCGGGGCTGTTGTCGTGGAGGTCATCCTCCAATTTGTCCAGAAGCGCCCTGGCCGCCCCGGCGGGGGCCAGGCTCAGGATGATGTCCTTCTCCGAGCTGCCAAGGCCCAGAATGTCCATGATCTCCGAGGTGGCGGTGCCGGTGCCCTCACAGCGCACGTGGGTGAACACCTGCTCCCGGTCGTAGAGCTTTGTCAGCTTGTTGCCGCAGCCTCGCTCGATGATGGTGACGATCATCACCAGTCTGCTCAGATCTCTCATATCCGCCCCCCTCTTACATGTCGTAGTACAGGATGCTGTCCTCGGCCCGGGCCAGCTCCGCCCGCAGGGCGTCGCTGGCCAGCTTCTTCCGCACCCGGCCGGCCAGGCCCAGGAGCTGGATGGTCACCAGGGGCGTCATGGCCACCATGGCCACCAGACCGAAGGCGTCGGTCATGAAGTTGCCCCCCACCGCCTGGCAGGCGCCCATGGCGAAGGGCAGCAGGAAGGTGGCGGTCATGGGGCCGGAGGCCACGCCGCCGGAGTCGAAGGCCACGCCGGTGAAGATCTGGGGCACGAAGAAGGTCAGGGCCAGGGCGAAGGCGTAGCCCGGCACCAGGAACCACATGATGGACACGCCGGTGAGCACCCGCAGCATGGCCACGCCCACGGACACCGCCACGCCGATAGAGAGCCCCTTGCGCATGGCGCTCTGGGAGATGGAGCCCATGGAGACCTCCTCCACCTGCTTGATGAGCACGTGGACGGCGGGCTCGGCGGCCACGATGAAGTAGCCCATGACCATGCCGATGGGGATCAGCAGCCAGGGCTGGTCCCCGGAGGCCACGGTGGCCCCGATGAGCTGGCCGGCGGGCATGAAGCCCACGTTCACCCCGGTGAGGAACAGGACCAGCCCCAAGTAGGTGTAGATCAGGCCGCTGACGATCCGCAGCAGCTGCATCCGCTTGAAGCGCCGGGTGGCCAGCTGAAACAGGAGGAACATCAGGCAGATGGGCACCATGGCCACCGCCACCTCCTCCACATAGTGGGGGATGGCCTGGATAAACTCCTGGGCGGCGTCCCGGGTGGTGGCGATGTCCGCCAGGGAGACGGAGGAGTACTCGGCGCTGTCCGGGGTATAGCAGATGCCCAGGATCATCACCGAGAGGATGGGTCCGATGCTGCACAGGGCCACCAGGCCGAAGCTGTTGCTGGTGGCGTTCTTGTCGCTGCGCACCGAGGCCATGCCCACGCCAAGGGCCATGATGAAGGGCACGGTGATGGGGCCGGTGGTGACGCCGCCGGAGTCGAAGGCCGCCGGGATGAAGTCCTCCGGAACGAACAGGGACAGGGCGAACACCAGGATATAGAAGCCCACCAGCAGGTAGGACAGGGGCACCCGCCATTTGACGCGCAGGAGGGCGACCACCAGAAAGATCCCCACGCCCACCGCCACCGTCAGGATCAGGGTCATGTTGGGCACGGCGGGGATCTGCTCCGCCAGGACCTGGAGGTCCGGCTCCGCCACGGTGATCAGCGCCCCCAGCACGAAGCACAGCAGCACCGGCAGCGCCATATGCTTCGAACGGCTCAGAGACACGCCGATGCCCTGGCCCATGGGGGTCATAGACATGTCCACCCCCAGGGTGAACACGCCGATGCCGCCGATCAGCAGCAGAGCGCCGAAGAGAAAGAGGACGATGGCCCCTGGGGTCAGCGGCGCGATGGTCACGCTCAGCAGCAGAACGATGGCTGTGATGGGCAGGACGGAGGACAGGGATTCCTTGATCTTTTCCATGAGCTGAGGATTGATCCGCACGGTCACGCTCCTTTCCCGCCGCCGTTTCCCGGCGGCGGCTGTTTTTTATGCTTTCTTTATATATCATATCAAAAAATCCGGGGCGAAGTACAGAAAAACTTTTGTTTCTTAACAAAAAGTTTAGATTTCTCTCCCAGCCCTTCTCTCCCGGAGGAAATTGTGATATAATTAATAAATTACAAGATTCAATGAAGCATTGGAGCACCTATGGATAGACTTGTCTTTGGCATACTGGCCCATGTGGACGCGGGGAAGACCACGCTGTCCGAGGCCATGCTGTACCTCACCGGGGGCATCCGCCGGCTGGGCCGGGTGGACCACGCCGACGCCTTCCTGGACACCGACGCCCTGGAGCGGGAGCGGGGGATTACCATCTTTTCCAAGCCCGCGGCCCTGACCCTGGGGGACCTGGAGGCCACGCTGCTGGACACCCCCGGCCACGCCGACTTCTCCGCGGAGATGGAGCGGGCCCTGTCGGTCCTGGACTGCGCGGTGCTGGTGGTCAGCGGCGGGGCGGGGGTCCAGGCCCACACCTTGACACTGTGGCGGCTGCTGCGGGACTACGGCGTCCCCACCCTCCTCTTCGTCAACAAGATGGACCTGCCGGGGGCGGACCGGAAGGCTGTGCTGTCGGAGCTCCGCCGGCGGCTGGACGAGGGGTGCGTGGACTTCAGCCGGGAGGAGGCCGAGATCTGGGAGGAGGCTGCGCTGTGCGACGAGGGGGCCATGGAGGCCTACCTGGAGACCGGCGCCCTCTCCGACGAGGCGGTCCGGGACCTGGTGGCCCGGCGGCGGGTGTTCCCCTGCTACTTCGGCTCCGCCCTCCGGCTGGAGGGGGTGGAGGCGCTGCTGAATGGCCTTGCGCGCTTTGCCCCCCGGCGGACATGGCCGGGGATCTTTGCCGCCAGGGTCTACAAGATCGCCCGGGACGGCCAGGGCCGGCGGCTGACCTTCCTGAAGGTCACCGGCGGGACCCTCCATGTCCGGGACGCTCTCTCCGGCGGGGAGGGCGAGGACGCCTGGCAGGAGAAGGTGGACCAGATCCGCCTCTACTCCGGGGAGAAGTTCCGAGCGGTGGAGGAGGCCCCGGCGGGGACGGTCTGCGCCGTCACCGGCCTGACCCACACCCGCCCCGGCCAGGGGCTGGGGGCGGAGCCGGAGAGCCGGGCCCCGGAGCTGGAGCCGGTGCTCCGCTACCGGGTGGTGCTGCCTGAGGGCAGCGACGTCCACGCCGCCCTGGGGATGTTCCGGGAGCTGGAGGAGGAGGACCCCATGCTCCGGGTGGTGTGGAGTGAGCCTACCCGGCAGATCCACGTCCAGCTCATGGGCCAGATCCAGCTGGAGGTCCTCCGCCGCCAGCTGGCCGACCGCTTCGGCCTGGCGGTGGACTTCGACCAGGGGGGCATCGTCTACAAGGAGACCATCGCCGCCCCGGTGGAGGGGGTGGGCCACTACGAGCCCCTCCGCCACTACGCCGAGGTCCACCTGCTGCTGGAGCCTTTGCCCACCGGCAGCGGCCTGCAGTTCGCCGCGCGCTGCCCCGAGGACGTGCTGGAGGGCCACTGGCAGCGGCTGATCCTCACCCACCTGATGGAGCGGTCCCACCCCGGGGTCCTCACCGGCTCCGCCATCACCGACATGCGCCTGACGTTGACGGCGGGCCGGTCCCACCTGAAGCACACCGAGGGGGGCGACTTCCGCCAGGCCACCTACCGGGCGGTGCGCCAGGGCCTCATGTCCGCCCAGAGCGTGCTGCTGGAGCCCTGGTACCGCTTCCGCCTGGAGGTCCCCGGGGAGAGCCTGGGCCGGGCCATCAGCGACGTGCAGCAGATGGGCGGCGACTTCGAGCCCCCGGAGACGGCGGGGGAGGAGGCCGTCCTCACCGGCGGGGCCCCGGTGGCCGCCATGTCCGGCTACTGGCGGGAGGTGGCCGCCTACACCCGGGGCCGGGGGCGGCTGGCCTGCGAGGCGGCGGGGTACCGGCCCTGCCGGAACGCCCAGGAGGTCATGGAGGCCATCGGCTACGACCCCCGCCGGGACATCGACAACCCCGCGGACTCCGTGTTCTGCGCCCACGGGGCGGGGTACACCGTGCCCTGGGACCAGGTGCCGGCCATGGCCCACGTCTCCAGCGGCCTCCAGCTGGACCGGGAGGAGGACGCGGAAGAGGATGTCGCCTCTCCCCGGAGGGCCGCCCCGCCGCCGCCCCGGTCAAAGGAGGAGGAGGCGGAGCTCACCGCCATCTTCGAGCGGACCTACGGCCAGGTGAAGCGCCGGGAGCCCCTGCGCCCCGCGGCCAGGCCGGTGGAGGGGACCGTCCGCCGCACCGTGCCGGACCGGCCCCAGGGGCCGGAGTACCTGCTGGTGGACGGGTACAACATCATCTTCGCCTGGGACGAGCTCAAGGAGCTGGCCCGGGTCAACCTGGAGTCCGCCCGGCGGCTGCTGATGGACCTGCTGTGCAACTACCAGGGGTTCAAGAAGTGCGTGGTGATCCTGGTCTTCGACGCCTACAAGGTCAAGGACAACCCCGGCTCCGTGGAGCGCTGGCACAACATCTACGTGGTCTACACCAGGGAGGCGGAGACGGCGGACACCTACATCGAGCGGGCCACCTACGAGATCGCCCGGGACCACCGGGTCCGGGTGGCCACCTCCGACAGCCTGGAGCAGCTCATCATCCTGGGCCACGGGGCCGTGCGGCTCTCCGCCCGGGAGTTCAAGGCGGAGATGGAGGCGGTGGAGGGCAGCATCCGGGAGATCATCGCCCGGAACAACCGGACCCGGGGGGAGGAGAACACCCTCCGCCGCCGGGCGGTGATCAAGGGCAAAACGGGGGGGCCCCCCGGCGGGACCTGAGGCCTGATGTATGGGCCATCCCTGTTGCCAACGCCTCCGGCCTGTGGTATGATACCCTCACGATGAAAGGGAAAAGGAGCGAAGCGCTATGCGATATGTTCTCGCCATCCTGGCCTGCGTGGCCCTGGACCAGGGGGTAAAGCTGTGGACGGTGGCCAACCTGGAGCTCTACGAGTCCGCGCCGCTGATCCCCGGGCTGGTGGAGCTGCTGTATGTGCAGAACACCGGCGGCGGCTTCTCCATCCTCCGGGAGCACACCTGGCTGCTGACCATCGTCACCGCCGCGCTGATGGCGGTCATCGCCGTGATCCTGTGGAAAAAAATATTCCCCCACCCCCTGGCCATGTGGACCCTGACGGCCGTCCTGGGGGGCGGCCTGGGGAATCTGATCGACCGGGTCCGCCTGGGCTATGTGGTGGATATGTTCAACTTCCAGTTCATGACCTGGCCGGTGTTCAACGTGGCGGACATCCTGGTGGTCTGCGGCGTCATTGGCTTCGCGGCCTACTACCTGCTGCTGGACGACAAGGTCCGCCCCCATCCCGCCGGGAAGCGGGAGGCGGGGCGCAGAAAGGAAGGGAGCGGCGATGGCGGAGCCGATCACCCTGCGGACGGGCAGTGAGGCCGCCGGCCAGCGGCTGGATGCCTTCCTGGCCGGGGCGGTGCCGGAGCTGACCCGCTCCGCCGCCCAGCGGCTCATTGGGGAGGGGCAGGTGCTGGTCAACGGCAGGGCCCCGGCCAAGAGCCTGAAGCTCTCCGGCGGGGAGACGGTGACGGTGACACTGCCGGAGCCGGAGCCCATCGAGGCCGTGGCCCAGGACATCCCCCTGGATGTGGTGTACGAGGACGAGGACGTGATCGTGGTGAACAAGCCCGTGGGGCTGGTGGTCCATCCCGCCCCCGGCCACAGCGACGGCACCCTGGTCAACGCCCTGCTCCACCACTGCGGCGGCAGCCTCAGCGGCGTGGGGGGCGCCCTGCGCCCCGGCATCGTCCACCGCATCGACCGGGACACCAGCGGCCTCATCATCGCCGCCAAGAACGACTTCGCCCACCAGGCCCTGGCCGCCCAGCTCCAGGACCACACCCTGGCCCGGACCTACGAGGCGGTGGCGGTGGGAAATCTCCGGGAGGACCGGGGCATCGTGGACGCCCCCATCGGCCGCTGCCCGTCGGACCGGAAGAAGATGGCGGTGGTGGACCGGGGGGGCAGGAGCGCGGTGACCCACTGGGAGGTCGTGGAGCGGTTTCCCGGCTATACCCACATCCGCTGCCGCCTGGAGACCGGCCGGACCCACCAGATCCGTGTCCACATGGCCTGCATCGGCCATCCCCTCCTGGGGGACACGGTGTACGGGGCCAAAAAGCCGGTGCCAGGCCTGGCGGGCCAGTGCCTCCACGCGGCGGAGCTGCGGTTCCTCCACCCCCGCACCGGAGAGCCGGTGACGGTGGAGGCCCCCCTGCCGGACTGGTTCCGGGCGGTGCTGGAGCGGCTGGGCCGGATGTAGGAGAACGTACAAGACATCGAGAAACAACGCGCCCCGGGGCCATTGCGGCCCCGGGGCGCGGAGAGGAGCGGAGAAAATGGCAGAGGCGGGACAAGCGAGACGGCCCCTGGCCTGCGAGCGGAAGTGGGTGTACCTGCTGCTGATGCTGACGGCGGGCTTCTACGGGGGCTACACCTATACAGTCCGGGGCGGGGTGTTCTGCAACGCCCAGACGGGAAATCTGGTGCTCCTGGCCATGGCCCTGGGCCGGGGGGAGTGGGCGGGGGCGCTGTACTACCTGCCTCCCCTGTGCGCCTACCTGGCCGGCTCCATGCTCTCCGAGGCGGTGGCCACGCCCATCAAGCGCCTGGGCCTGGTCCGCTGGGACACCCTGCTGGTGCTCATCGAGGCGGCGGCGGTGGCGGTCCTGGGCTTCCTGCCGGAGACCGCCCCCCACCAGATCGCCCAGGTGACCATCAATTTCCTCTGCTCCATGCAGTACAACACCTTCCGCCAGGCCCAGGACATCCCCATGGCCACCACCTTCTGCACCAACCACGTGCGGCAGGTGGGCGTCGGCCTGGTCCACGCCCTCCACCACCCGGAGGAGCCCCGCTGGCGGCGGAAGGTCCTCAGCCACCTGGAGATGCTGGCGGTGTTCGTGGCGGGCTGCGCCGCCGCCACGGCCCTCAGCGGCGTCTTCCTGGGCCGGACCATCTGGTGGACCCTGGTCCCCCTGGGGATCGTGGGGGGCTGGCTCCTCTACGCCGACCTGAAGGGCGAGCGGGGCCGCCTGGAGCAGGTGCCCAAGGGACACTGAGCCCGGCGCGATGAGACAAGAGACGATAGGGAGGACACGGATATGAGGAAAGTGGCCTTTGTCACCGGCGGAAGCCGGGGGATCGGCCGGGCGGTGGTCCGCCATCTGGCGGCGGAGGGCTGCGCGGTGGGGATCGACTACCTCCAGGCCCGGGACCAGGCCCTGGCCCTGGAGCGGGAGCTGCGGGAGCAGGGCTTCGAGTGCCTGGCGGTCCAGGGGGACGTGTCGGACCGGGAGGCCGTCACCGCCGCCATCCGGCAGGTGGAGGAGGCCTTCGGCCCGGTGTCGGTGCTGGTGAACAACGCCGGGATCGCCGGCCAGCGGCAGTTCCAGGACCTGACGGACTTGGACTGGCGGCGGTTTTTCGCCGTGAACCTGGACGGGGCCTTCTACGCCATCCAGGCGGTGCTGCCCCACATGCTCCACGAGAAGCGGGGGGCCATCGTCAACGTCTCCTCCATCTGGGGACTCCGGGGGGCCTCCTGCGAGGTGGCCTACTCCGCCTCCAAGGCGGCCCTCATCGGCCTGACCCGGTCCCTGGCCATGGAGCTGGCTCCCTCCAACATCCGGGTCAACTGCGTGGCCCCCGGCGTGATCCACACGGACATGGTGGAGGTCCTGGGGGCGGAGACCCTGGCGGACCTGGCGGACCAGACCCCCATGGGCCGGCTGGGCACGCCGGAGGAGGTGGCCGCCGCCGTGGCCTTCCTGGCCGGGGACAGCGCCGCCTTCATCACCGGGCAGGTCCTCACCGCCGACGGCGGGTTTATCCTGTAGGGGCGTGGGATTGTATGCGGCGTACATCCTTTTCTTTGAAAAGAAAAGGATCAAAAGAAACTTTTGTTCGCAAAGCTCCGCTTTGCTCATGGAATGAATACAGAGACGCTGAAGAACTCCCTTCAGAAGTAAAATCTGCGCAGCGCGGGGGGAGCTCGAGGGGGCAACGCCCGCCTCGAATCCAATCGAATGCCCCGCAAAGCCTTGCTGTGCAAGGCGTAAGGCGTGCGGCCCGCGAAGCGGGGACTTTCCCACTGCGGAGCAGTGGGAAAGTAACGGCATTTTTAGGCTGTGAAAAAGTCTGACATGAATTTTTCACAGCCTGAGACGCTGAAGGCGTCGGCCACATGGCCGGCGCCTTCAGTATTTCGATTCAACCTAAAACCTCTTCAAACAGAAACTCGCTGCGCCAGTAGTACTGGAGGTAGAGGAAATCCCGGAACAGGTCCTGGCGCTCCTGGGGAATGGCGTCGGTGAACACCCCGTCCACCACGTAGCAGTCGTGGGTGGTCACCACGGGGAACACCTCCATCATCTCGTCCATGGCCTGCATGAAGGCGGGGCCGTCCCAGGAGCACAGGTCGAAGACCAGGTTCATCAGGTAGCAGGGGGAGATGGTGGGGCCCTCCCCGGTGAAGTCCTCCTCCAGCACGGCCTTGGCCGCGTCGTTGGCCCAGATCAGGTACTCGGTGGAGTAGTGGTTGCGGAAGCCCGCCTCGGTGCCCGGGTCGATGTCGAGGCCCAGCTCCTCGTAAAACACGTTGCTGTCCCCCATCCAGGGCATGTGGTCGCTGAACACCACCAGCACCACCGGGTCCTCGTCGGCCCGGAGCTGGTCCACCAGCTCCATCAGGGCCGCGTCCCCCTGCATGATGGCGTTCATATAGTTGTTCATGGCGTTCTTGCACTCGTCGCTGTAGTCCCCGGTCAGGTACTCGTACTGGCCGTAGTAGGCGTCGGTGTAGTAGGGGCCGTGGCTCTGGACGGTGAGGTTGAAGGAGAAGTAGGGCTTGCCGGTGGCCTTGTTCGCCACAAAGTCCTGATAGACCTCCTGGTAGAGGACGCTGTCCTCCGGCAGGGCGGCGGAGGTCAGCTTCTCGTAGTCCCCCTCGTAGAAGCGGTAGCGCTCAAAGCCCAGGTAGCTGTTGATGTTCTGCCGGTTGTAGAACCACTGGTAGTAGGGGTGGCTGCCCTCCACGGTGTAGCCCTGGTCCCGGAGGTACCAGAGGTAGGAGTTGGTGGCGGAGCGGAAGTTCTTCACCTGGTAGTCCCCGGTGAGGAAGCACCGCTCGCTGTCCACGGTCCCCCCGGCGAAGATGTTGGTGAGGAGCGTCCCGTGGTAGCTCTCCGCTTCCAGGCTGTGGTAGAGGTCGTAGCCGCTGCCGTCCAGCCCGGGGATGTCAAACTGGGAGAAGTCCGCGTAGGCCTCCCGCATGATGGAGATGACGTTGACCTTTTTGTCCTCGGGGATGTCGGCGTCCTGGTACTGGGACAGGAGCGCCTCCGCCTCCTCGGCGCTGTAGCCCTCCGGGGCGGACTCCACGAACTCCGTGACGCTGTGGAGGAAAGGGTAGAAGAAGCCGTGGGCAATATAGTTCTGGGTGGCGCTCCACTGGTTGAGAATCTCGTAGCTGCCCACGCTGTCGTAGGTGTCCTCGTCCAGGTAGAGGGGCGTCAGGGCCGCGCCGGCGGCCACCGTCACCACCAGGGCTGTTCCACGGCCCTTCCAGCCCCGGAGCCGTCCCCGGACCAGGAAAAAGAGGACCAGGGTCCCGCCCAGCCAGCAGATCAGGGCCGTGGCCACCCGCTTGTCCATAAACAGGTCGTAGTGCTGCCCGGTGGCCATAGCCGCCGCCTCCCGGAGGTTCAGGAAGATGTCCTCCATGTAGAGGGGGTCGTCCCGGAAGGAGAGCTTGTAGTAGTTGCCCAGGCTGAAGCCCAGGGCCGCCCCGCCCCCCAGGAGAAAGGCCAGCCAGGCTCTGCCGGTGAGGCCGTAGAAGAGAAAGATCAGAAAGGCCACGGGCAGGATGTTCAGGGCCATCAGGGCCGGGGAGGTGAAGTACTCCAGAAAGGCCCCCCAGGAGTACTGGCCGTAGGCGAAGACCAGCAGCAGCAGGCCCATGCACACGCTGGCGCAGGCCAGGAGGAAGATGGGCCAGGCGGCGTAGGCCGCCCGCTTCCACCGGGGCCAGTCCGCCTCCGGGGCCCGGCGGAGCAGAAAAATCTTGTCAAGAAACCGGTCCAAAGGATCACCTCGCAAAAAATGAGCAAAGGAGCGGCCAAGACCGCTCCTCTGCATTATAGTGCGTTTCTTTTTACAAAGCAAGTGCAAAAGATTTAACATTTCCGAAAGATGGCGGCGGACTGTCGGGAAAAGGATCAGTAGGCCAGCTTCTCCGCCAGGTAGCTCTTCAGCTCGCTGATGGGGATTCTCACCTGCTCCATGGAGTCCCGCTCCCGGACGGTGACGCAGTTGTCGGCGGGGGTGTTCTCGTCCCCCACGGTGTCGAAGTCCACGGTGACGCAGAAGGGGGTGCCCACCTCGTCCTGCCGGCGGTAGCGCTTGCCGATGGAGCCGGCGTCGTCGAAGTCCACCATCCAATCCTTGCTCAGCTCCGCCTGGAGCTCCCGGGCCTTGCCGCTGAGCTTCTTGCTCAGGGGCAGCACCGCCACCTTGTAGGGGGCCAGGGCGGGGTGGAGCCGCAGCACGGTGCGCACGTCGTTCTTCTCCGCGTCCACAACCTCCTCGTCGCAGGCGTCCACCAGGAAGGCCAGGACCACACGGTCCGCCCCCAGGGAGGGCTCGATGACGTAGGGGATATACCGCTTGTTCTCCTCCTGGTCGAAGTAGGTCTGGTCCTTGCCGGAGGTGTTCTGGTGGGCGGTGAGGTCGTAGTCCGTCCGGCTGGCCACGCCCCACAGCTCGCCCCAGCCGAAGGGGAAGACGAACTCGAAGTCGGTGGTGGCGTTGGAGTAGTGGCTCAGCTCCTCGGGCTCGTGGTCCCGCAGCCGGAGGTTCTCGTCCTTCATCCCCAGGCCCAGCAGCCACTGGTGGCAGAAATTTTTCCAGTAGGCGAACCACTCCAGCTCCGTGCCGGGTTTGCAGAAGAACTCCAGCTCCATCTGCTCAAACTCCCGGGTGCGGAAGGTGAAGTTGCCCGGGGTGATCTCGTTGCGGAAGCTCTTGCCCACCTGGCACACGCCGAAGGGCAGCTTCCGCCGGGTGGTCCGCTGGACGTTCTGGAAGTTGACGAAGATGCCCTGGGCGGTCTCCGGCCGCAGGTACACGGTGTTCTTGGCGTCCTCGGTGACCCCCTGGAAGGTCTTGAACATCAGGTTGAACTGGCGGATATCCGTCCAGTTGTGCTTGCCGCAGGTGGGGCAGGGGATGTTGTGCTCCTCCACGAAGTCCTTCATCTCGCCCTGGCTCATGGCGTCCACGGGCTTTTCCAGGGCGAAGCCGTTTTCCTGGCACCAGTCCTCGATGACCTTGTCCGCCCGGAACCGCTCCTTGCACTCCTTGCAGTCCATCAGGGGGTCGGAGAAGCCCCCCACGTGGCCGGAGGCCACCCACACCTGGGGATTCATCAAAATGGCGGCGTCCAGCCCCACGTTGTAGGGGTTCTCCTGGACGAACTTTTTCCACCAGGCGCGCTTCACGTTGTTCTTCAGCTCCACGCCCAGGGGGCCGTAGTCCCAGGTGTTGGCAAGGCCGCCGTAGATCTCGCTGCCGGCGAAGATGAAGCCCCGGCCCTTGCACAGGGCCACGATCTTCTCCATGGTCTTTTCGGTGTTCTTCATATTGATCGCTCCTTATTATCAAGATCGGTCGGTTTCGGTGGCTGAAAAAGAAAATCGCCCCGAAGCCGCCATGGCTCCAGGGCGAACGAATACCGTCCGCGGTCCCACCTGAATTCGGGCCCAAGGCCCGCTCTCTTCCGTCCGTAACGGGGACGTCCGGCGGGGCATTGCCTCCCCGCGGCTCCAAGGGCGCCCTTCCCCCAGCGGCCCGGCGGGGACTTGCACCGTCCGTCCCCTCTCTTGCGCCTGCCGCAGGGCTACTCCTCCCTGTCGTCGCCTTTATCAATTTCACACTGTACCATCTTTTATATGCCCTGTCAAGGCAAAAGTATACCGGCGGCGGGAGAAAGGGGGAAGATACTGGAAATTGTCGAAAAAATATGGTATGCTGGCTCGTGAAAATCTGTTTTGAAGAAAACCCCGCAAGGGAGCAGAAAGGATGGGTCAGACAGGATGAAATACGACTTTGTTTCCATCATAGACCGCCGGGGAAGGGACGCCTTGGCGGTGGAGAGCATCGGGGGCAGCAAGCGCTGGGGCACCGAGCCCGACGCCCCTCAGGAGGGATTCGACCCCATTCCCATGTGGGTGGCGGACATGAATTTCCCCACCGCTCCCGCTGTCCCCGCGGCCATCATAGAGCGGGCCCAGCACCCCCTCTACGGATATTTTCGGCCCACCGACGACTACTACGGCGCCATCATCCGCTGGCAGGAGACCTACAACGGCGTCACCGGACTGGAGCCGGAACACATCGGCTTTGAGAACGGCGTGATGGGCGGGGTGATCAGCGCCCTTAGCGTCCTCTGCTCCCGGGGGGACAAGGTGCTGCTCCACTCGCCCACCTACAACGGCTTCACCGACGCTCTCACCAACAGCGGCTACCAGCTCGTCCACAGCCCCCTGACCCTGGACGGGGACGGGATCTGGCGGATGGATTTCGCGGACATGGAGCGGAAGATCGTGGAAAACAGGGTTCACGCCGCCGTGTTCTGCTCCCCCCACAACCCCTGCGGCCGGGTGTGGGAGCGCTGGGAGTTGGAGCGGTTCATGGAGTTATGCAAAAAGTATGACGTCTACGTGGTCTCCGACGAGATCTGGTCCGACCTGACCCTGTATGGACACCGGCACATCCCCGTTCAGATGGTGAGCGAGGACGCCCGGCGGCGGACCGTGGCGGTGTACGCCCCCTCCAAGACCTTCAACCTGGCGGGCCTGGTGGGCAGCTACCACGTTATCTATGACCGCTGGCTGCGGGAGCGGGTGGAGAAGGAGTCCTCTCTGTGCCACTACAACAGCATGAACGTGCTGAGCATGCACGCCCTCATCGGCGCCTACAGCCCGGAGGGCCGGGAGTGGCTGGAGGAGCTGCGGCAGGTCCTGGAGGGAAACGTGGACTACGCCTGCGACTACATCGGCCGCCGATTTGGCGGCGTCCAGGTCTCCAAGCCCCAGGGAACCTACATGCTCTATCTGGACTGCACCGACTGGTGCGCCGGCCGCGGCCGGACCATCGACCAGCTTTTGAAGGCCGGCTGGGACGTCGGGGTGGCCTGGCAGGACGGCCGGGCCTTCAACGGCCCCTGCCACATCCGCATGAACCTGGCCCTGCCCCTCTCCCGGGTCCAGGAGGCCTTCCGGCGGCTGGACCAGTACGTGTTCAACCCCTGATACATCGCTCTTGCGGCGACAGAAGAGCCGGGAGGGCCGCCGCGGCAGACCTCCCGGCTCTTCCTGCAAGAATGGGTGGGAGCGGCTTTCGTCACTCCCCGCAGGCGGCGATTCTGGTCTTGTAATCCTCGCCCCAGTGCTGCAGGGCGTCCAGGATGGGCTTCAGGCTCCGTCCCAGCTCCGTCAGGCTGTACTCCACCCTGGGCGGGACCTCCGGGTAGACCGTCCGGCTGACAAGGCCCTTGGCCTCCATGTCCCGGAGCTGGGCGGTCAGCACCTTCTGGGACACACCGCCGACGGTCCGCTTCAGCTCCCCGAACCGCTTCGTCCCGGTCATCAGGTCCCGCAGGATCAGGACCTTCCACTTGTCGCCGATCAAAGTCAGGGTGGTCTCCACAGGGCAGGCGGGCAGATCTTTCGGCGCGGCAGGCATATGGCGTCCTCCTTCTGTTGGAGTCGATTTGGGATGTACCTCCCTACTATACCGTAGTGCGCTGGGCGATGTCAAGGCGCCGGCGGGCCCGATAGGAGAAACGCCGCGGCTGCCGCGAAAAAAACTGTGAAATCTCAAAAAAAGCAGTTGACAAATAGGGTAAAGCGAGGTATGATACCATTGTTCCGCATGTGGATGTGTGGATCTGGACGCTTAGCTCAGCTGGCTAGAGCACCTGCTTGACGTGCAGGGGGTCAGCGGTTCAAGTCCGTTAGCGTCCACCAACGAGGAAAGCCTTGAATCCAAAGGGATTCAGGGCTTTTCGTCGTTTTGACGGAAACTGTGGAAGTTCTCTTGGACAAAAACCCGGAAAAAGTTCAGAAAACAAAACAACGCCCCGCACGGCAGCTTTAGCCCGTGCGGG
>DVGP01000213.1 GCA_018712665.1 Candidatus Pelethomonas intestinigallinarum
CACCACCGTGGCGATGGGGTGGAGCTGACCGATGAGGGCCATGGCCACGCCGTCGAAGCCGTAGCCGGCGGCAAAGCCGTTGATGAGCCGGTACTGGGTGCCCAGCAGCTCCGCGCTGCCGCCCAGGCCGGCGATGACGCCGGAGACCACGAAGCTGACCAGAATGTAGCGTTTGACAGCGAAGCCGTTGAACTGGGCCGCCGTCATGTTCAGCCCCACCGCCCGGAGCTGGAAGCCCTTGGAGGTGTGGAACAGGAAATAGTAGATGAGCAGCCCTGTCACCAGAGCCAGCACCAGGGCCGTGGTGCACCGCAGGCCGAAGACCCGGCTGAGCATGACGCTTTCAGGCACCGACGGGGTCTGGGGGACGCTGCCGTCCCGCAGCCAGTTGGTGTAGATCACGCCCATAAAAAGGGTGGCCACGTAGTTGAGCATGATGGAAATGATCATCTCGTTCTGGCCCCGGTAGATCTTCAGCAGGCCGGGGATCAGGGCCCACAGTCCGCCGGCCAGGGCTCCGGCGGCCAGGCACAGAACGATGCCGGGCAGGCCGCCGATGCCGCTCTGGGTAGCCACCAGGCAGCAGGCCACAGAGCCCATGATGAACTGGCCCTCGCCTCCCAGGTTGAACACGCCGCAGCGGTAGGCGAAGCAGGCGCACAGGCTGGTGAAGATCAGCGGCGTGGCCCGGGACAGGGTGGTCCCCACGTTCCGCAGGCTGCCGAAGGACCCGATCCACAGAGACTGGAGCGCGGTGAGGGGGTTGGCCCCCAGGGCCGCCATGATCACGCAGCCGATGAGGAAGGCAAGCAGCACCGACAGCACCGGCACCGCCAGATTCATGAGCCTGGCCCCGCTCACGCCGCCTCCCGCGGCCCGGGCGGGGCGTTCCTGTGTTTTCTTCATCTTTCTCCCCTCCTTACTTGCCGGCCATGGCCAGGCTGATCTCCTCAATGGGAGGGTTCTTGCCGGAGTACTCGCCCATGATCTGTCCCTCGAACATGACCAGGATGCGGTCGGACATCTCCAGGATCTCGTCGAAGTCCGCGCTGATGAGCAGCACGGCGCAGCCGGAGTCCCGGGCCTCGATCATGGTGTCGTGGACGTACCGGGTGGCGCCGATGTCCAGGCCCCGGGTGGGGTGGACGGCGATGAGCAGATCCGGACGGGCCTCCAGCTCCCGGGCCAGGATGACCTTCTGCTGGTTGCCGCCGGAGAGGCTGCGGGCCTCCTGCTCCACCCCGGCGCAGCGGATGTCGTATTTCTCCTGGAGCTCCAGGGCGTAGTCCCGGATGGCCTTCTTCTTCAAAAACAGGCCGTGGCCCAGGCTGAAGCGGCTGTCGCCGGTGGACTTGAGCACCAGGTTCTCCTTCACGCTCATATCCCCCACCAGCCCCATCTTGTTCCGGTCCTCGGGGATGTGGCTGACGCCCTCCAGGATGAATGCCTGGGGCATGAACTTGGCCACCTTGCTGTCCTTCAAGTCCACGGTCCCCCCCTCCGGGGAGATGACGCCGGTGATGAGCTGGGCCAGCTGGCTCTGGCCATTGCCGTCCACCCCGGCGATGCCCACGATCTCGCCGCTGGCGATGGAGAGGGTCACGTCGTTGAGGCCGCTGTGCTTGGCGGTCTTGTTGAAATCCACGTGGCTCAGGCTCACCACGCACCGGCCTGTCCCATCCCGCTTCTCGTAGTGGGAGGGAGCCAGCTCCCGGCCGATCATCAGATTGGCCAGCTCCGGCCCGGTGGTCTCGTCCCGGTCCAGGGTGCACACCGTCCGGCCGGCCCGGAGAATGGTGATCCGGTCGGAGATCCGCAGCACCTCCCGCATCTTGTGGCTGATGAAGATGACGGACTTGTTCTCGCTTTTGAGCTTGTCGATGATGGAGAAGAGGCCCTCCACCTCCAGGTCCGTCAGGGCGGCGGTGGGCTCGTCCAGCACCAGCAGCTCCGCCCCCCGGTACAGGGCCTTGAGGATCTCCACCCGCTGCTGCTCACCCACGGAGATGTCGGTGATCACCTTGTCCAGACCCACGTCCAGGCCGTAGCGCTCCGCCAGGGCCTGGATCTCCCGGCGCATCTGGTCCTTCTTGATGAAAACGCCCCTGGTGTGCTTGTCTCCCAGGATGATATTCTCAAACACCGTCATGGCCTCCACCAGCATGAAGTGCTGGTGGACCATGCCGATGCCCAACTGCACCGCCTTGGCGGGGGAGTCAATGCGCACCTTCTCCCCGTTTAGGTAGATCTCGCCCTCCGTGGGCTGATACAGGCCGATGAGCACGTTCATCAGGGTGGACTTCCCCGCCCCGTTCTCCCCCAGCAGCGTATGTACCTCGCCCCGGCGGACGTCCAGATTCACATCCCGGTTGGCAAACACATCCCCGAACCGCTTGGTGATGTGCTCCATGCGCAGGATCTCTTCCATAGCTTGGCCTCTCCCCTCTCCTGTTCAGCTCCCCCAGCTGGGGGCAAAGCAGGGAGACGGCACGGACGGTATTTATATGGTTCCGTCGAGTCGTCTCCCCAATATTGATTCGCCAGTGTTCTACACTTTACACGATCTTCCTCTATATTTTATAGGATATCGCTTTCCCCGTCAATGTCAAGAATTTTTTTGTGATAAGCTTCAAAATTTTTAGGTTTTTGACCAAATATCTTGTGCGGTATGCCGTCACTCCTCCGCCCGGCCGCTGAGGAGCCCCAGGCACTGGGCCAGGACCAGCTCGTCGGCCAGCTGCTTGCGGTGGCTGTCGTACCCCTCCAGCAGATAGGCCGGCGCATTGCAGAACACGCCGTTCACGTCCCAGCAGTCCTCCTCCGCCCCGCCGGCCCGGCAGAAGAGGTCCTGGAAGATGTCGTGGATGACGCGCCCCAGGCCCCTATCGGAGGCCCGGTCCGCCTCATAGGCCGCCAGCCGGGCCTCCAGGTCCCCGGGGATGGCGGCCAGGGCCTCCTCCGCCCGGCGGCGGAACAGGGGCACCTCCTCCAGGGCCCACAGCTCCTCCGCATCCCGGACCAGCTTCCGGTCCTGAACGGCCCAGTACTCTAGGACCTCCATGCTGTGGCGCAGCCGCTCCCGGGTGTGGATGATGTCCTCCCCGGTGTTGGGGAAGTCCGGCTCATAGTCCAGGCGGCTGTCATTGGTGATGGTGATCTCCCGGATGCGGCCCAGGCTGTCGGTGTCCACCAGGCACAAAAAGGCGTAGTGGTCCCCGGGCAGCCCGTCCCCCAGGAGCAGGCACCGCTTCCCGGGGAGGCAGGGGGCCGGGGTCTCGCCGCCCTCGTCCACACCGGTGACGGTCCCCGGCTTACACTGCAGCAGATCCGCCTCCCGGAGCTGCTGTCCCACGGTCTCCAGAAGGGCCAGGGCGCTGTCCGGCCCCTCCTGGCGGTTGGCCAGGAAGGTCACCGCCCCGTCGCTCCGCATGGCGCCCCGGAGCCGCTGGGCCCCGCCGCGCTGGAAGAAATACCGCAGCAGCTCCAGGGCCTTCTCCTCGCTGTATACCGCGCCCCCGGCGTATTCCCCGATGGCCGCGTCCCCGGAGAGGGTGCAGAGGGTGGAGACGATGGCCCCGGGCTTCACGTTGTCCTTCTGCTCCTCCGCCACCAGCTCGAAGGGGTGGCACAGCTCCACGTCCCCGAACCGGGTGGACACGGTGACGCTGAGGAACTTGGTCATGGGCTCCATGCCCATGTAGGTCTCCCCCACCTTGGCGTCCTTCACCACCCCCCGGAGAAGGACGTCGTCTCTCTCCAGCGGCGGGTGCTCCGGCCCTCTCCGGCGGGGCCAATGCTCTCTGTCCGCCATGAAAGCGTCGGACATCGCCCAAGTCCCTGCCTCGTAGATGTTCCCCGGGGCCAGCACCAGGTTCTCATAGGGGGGCTTTTTCCTCTGGGCGGCGGCGTAGTCCTCCTCTGAGGTGAAGTACTCCACCCACCGGGGGAAGGCCGCCATGTTCAGCCGCAGAGGCTCCCCCAGGCTCTGCCAGGTCAGCACATCGGCGTTGACCACCGAGACGACCGCGGTCCAGACGTCCGTCCGGTCCTCACTGATTCGCTTGGTCTGGGTGTACATCGCCCCCCGCTGGAGGGGGTCCCCATGGCAGATGTAGGGATCTTTCGAGGGCATCCCCAGGGGCGGCCGCTCCCCGTCCACCTCCTGGGGGCGCAGCCCCCAGTCCTTCGTCTCCCACACGCAGCTGCTGACGGCATGGGTGTCCATGCCCAGCAGCTCCTCCTCCCCGGTCTCCGGGTCGGTCATGGTCCGCAGGTTCACGATGGCGTCCCCCAGGTACAGCCGGTAGTAGTCCCCCCGGTAGCCCCGAATCCGCTGGCCCTGGGCCATGGCCAGGGCGCACAGCCGGAAGGCGTCCTCCGGCCGGGCCACCAGGTCCTCCAGGCCAAAACTGTCAAATCTCGCCGCCATGGGCTCTCTCCTTTCTATCCACCCGGCGGGAGTCGCTGTACACCGCCAGGATGCTGCTCTTGTCCATCAGATACACCGCCCGCTCAAACCGCTCCGCCAGGGTCAGCGCCCGGACGGGCTCCGGGAAGGCCCCCTCGTCCACCACAATGGCGTGGAGCTTCTCCCCGGGGACGAACCCCGCCCCGCCGCCGAAGTACCGCTGACCGGCGGCGGCGCCCAGGTAGAAGGCCTCCGGCACGGTGAGGGGCCTGTCGCCGGTCTCTATCGACCTGATCTTGGAGGCCCGGATGGAGGCGGTCACCACCTGGTACATGGCCAGCTGGTCGCCCCCGGCGACGTCGCTGCCCAGGGCCACCCGGACACCATCCTCCAGGAGGCGGCGGACCGGGGCGGTGCCGGAGCAGAGGTTCACGTTGGAGGCGGCGCAGTGGACCGCCCACACGCCGTGACCGGCCATGGCCCCCCGCTCCGCCTCGTCGCTGTGGACGCAGTGGGCCATCAGCGTCCCCTCCTTCCACAGGCCGAACTTCTCGTAGGTCTCCCAGTACCGCCCGCAGTCCGGGTGGAGCCGGCGGACCCATGCGACCTCGTCCAGGTTCTCCGACAGGTGGGACTGGACCGGAAGGTCCCGCTCCCGGGCCAGCCGCCCCAGGAAGGCCATGAGCTCATCGGAGCAGGAGGGGGTGAACCGGGGGGTGAGGATGGGCTTCACATGGTCGAACCGGCACCCGTCCAGCCACCGCAGGGTCTCGGCCATGGACGCCTCGGTGGTCTCCTGGGCCACGCCGCTGTTGCGGTCCATGTTCACCTTCCCCACACAGCCGCAGACCCCCGCCCGCTCCAGCTCCTCCATAAGGACCAGGGTGGCGTCGGCGTGGCGGGAGGAGAACATGACCACCCGGGTGGTGCCGTTGGCGATGAGCTCCTCCGCCAGCCGGCGGTACACCCGCCGGGCGTAGTCCAGGTCCGCGAACCGCTCCTCCGTCTGGAAGGTATAGGCGTTCAGCCACTCCAGCAGAGGCAGGTCCATGCCCATGCCCAGCATGGGGTACTGGGGGGCGTGGAGGTGCATGTCCGCGAAGGCGGGCATGATCAGCCGGTCCCCCCAGTTCTCCACCGGACAGGCGGCGTACCGCTCCGGCAGAACCGGAAATATCCCCTGGATCACCCCGTCCTCCAGGACCAAATATCCGCCGGCCAGGGTCTCCAGCTCACCCAGGGCCGGGGTATGGATGATGTTGCCCCGCAGGATCTTTACATCAGCAGCCATGGTATCCTTCCTTTCCCATTTTTGTTGATTGCCGTGGAAAAAGAAAACAGGCGCCCCAGCGCCGGGCAAAGGCCGGCGTGGAACACCCATAGCGGGACCGGATGGGGGCCCCGTAGAAACTTTCGCGCCATCCCCGCGAAATTATATGAGCTGTATTCCTTTGCGTATTATAGTATACCAGACCCCGGCGGCTCTGGCAAGGCGTTTTTCGCTCCCGGCGTTGAAATTTCTCTCAAATCGTGTATACTGTTGCCAGAAAACAAAGGAGGAACTCCCCTATGAAACTGATGATCGCCTCGGACCTCCACGGGTCCGCCCACTACGTAAAGAAGTTCCTGGACCGGTACCGGGCGGAGGCCCCCGACCGGCTGCTGCTGCTGGGCGACCTGCTCTACCACGGTCCCCGGAACCCCCTGCCCCAGGACTACGACTGCCCGGCGGTGGCCGACGCCCTCAACGCCGTCCGGGACCGGCTCCTGACGGTCCGGGGCAACTGCGACTGCGAGGTGGACCAGATGCTGCTCCACTTCCCCATCCTGGCGGACTACGCCCTGCTGGAGGTCAACGGCCTGACCCTCTACGCCACCCACGGCCACCTGTTTGGCCCGGACCACCTGCCGGAGATGGCGGGGCCCTACGTCCTCCTCAGCGGCCACACCCACGTGCCCATGTGCGAGCAGCGGGGGGAGGCCCTGTGCCTCAACCCCGGCTCCGTCTCCATCCCCAAGGGCGGCAGCGTGGGCAGCTACGTGGTGCTGGAGGGAAAGACCTTCTCCTGGAAGAATTTAGAGGGAGAGGTATACCAGAGCCACACCGTGGAGTGAGGGATTTTATGTGGGGCCTGCGGGCCCCACCCCGCTTTATTAGCGGGGCCTCCGGGCCCCGTACCCCGGGTTACTTTTTGTACGGACAAAAAGTAACCAATACCCATCCTGGGCACTTAAAGCCGCACAAGGGAGGGACCCTTTCGATGGGGTCCCTCCCTTGTGTATCCCTCCCCCCGCGACGACACAAAGGGGGGCACACGTCGGCGCAAGCTCCGCATCCCTCATCCTGACGCAAGCGTCAGGCTTCGGTCGCTGCACTGCGCCTCCTTCTTCCTCGGCAAACGCTGCGCTGGTTTGCTTCGGGGCTGTTTTTTACCGATTCTCGGTGGATTAACCCTGTTCGACAGGGGAAGTGCCTCGCAGGGCTGGCGGGGCTGGGGGAGAATCCAAAGAGAGGGTTGCGGCCCCCGCGCCAAAGCATTATCCTCTCTGCCACTCCGGGGATTTCCGCAGCCGCAGAAGCACCCAGATGGACAACAGGGCCGCCAGCAGGGCGGTACCTGCGAAGTTCATCCACAGCCCCGTCAGCCCCAGGGGCCACAAACACACGATAAGCAGCACCGGGAACACCAGGGCGGTGGACACGGAGATCAGGGAGGCGTACAGGGGCTTCTCGATGGCCAGCATCCAGCTCTGGGTGGCGAAGGAGAACCAGCGGGTCAGGTAGGTGAGGGCGAAAAGCTGCAGGGCGAACACCATCTCCGCCAGGAAGTCCCCGCCGGCCTCCCCCATGAACAGGACCGCGATGGGCTCGGGAAACAGGAGGATCACCGCGGTGGACAGCAGGGACAGTACGGCGCTGGCGGTGAAGCAGCACCGCTCGATGGCCTTCACCCGCCCGATCTCCCCGGCCCCCCAGTTGCAGCCCACGGCGGGCTGGAGGGAGTCGCACATGCCGTAGAGCAGTGGCTGGATGACGCCCTCCACATACATGAGGATGCCGTAGATGGACACCGCCCGCTCCCCGCCCAGGCGGACCAGCAGCATGTTCATCAGGATGGAGGTCAGCCGCCCGGCGATGTTGTTGAGGAAGTTGGGGGCCCCGCAGGACACGATCTGCCGGATCATATCCCAGGACAGCCTGGGGCGGACAAAGCGGAGCTGGAGCTTCCCGGTGAGGAAGGGCACCAGGCCCAGCAGAGCGCACACCATCATCCCCAGGCAGGTACCCAGGGCCGCGCCCTGAATGCCCCAGCGGAACACATAGAGGAGCAGGAATTCCGCCACCACGCTGGCTACCGACATGAGGATGTTCAGGAACATGCTGTAGCGGACCTTTCCGCAGATCCGCAGGTAGTTGTCCAGG
>DVGP01000214.1 GCA_018712665.1 Candidatus Pelethomonas intestinigallinarum
AGTGACCTCCGGCCTCTACGAGCGCTCCTTCACCCTGGACGGGCGTCTCTACCACCACATTCTGGACCCAGACACCGGCTGGCCGGTGGAAAACGACCTGCTGGCGGTGTCCATCGTCGGTGAGCGGTCCGTGGACGGGGACGCCCTGTCCACCGCCTGCTTCGTGCTGGGACTGGGGGCGGGAATGGATCTGGTGGAGGACACCGAAGGGGTGGAGGCGGTGTTCATCACCGGCGATTTTCAGGTCCACCTCTCCAGCGGCCTGGAGGATGTGTTCTATCTGACGTAATGACATCGACAGCGCCCGGGAGGCTGAAAGCCTCCCGGGCGCTTCATCTCATCTGATGGATTCTCCAATCCTGCCGTACACAGCGTCCAGCTGGGCCTGGAAGTAGGCGAGGAACCGTTTCTCCCGGGGGTTGAGGGTGTAGGCGCCGTGGCGCAGGAGGTAGATGCTGGAGAGGGGGCCGTCGGTGATCTCACGCATGACCGTGTTGGGCAGGGAGGCCTCCAGCTCCGGGTCCCAGGTGGTCACCGCTACATAGTTGTGGCGAATGGCGTCCAGCATCCCGCCCCGGTCAAAGATATTCAGCACGTCCTCGCCGCTCTCCAGTCCGAAGGCTCCCAGCCAGTCGTCGTTGCTGCGGATGTCGTAGGTGACGACGGAGCAGCGCTTGAGCTGCTCGATGGTCACCTTTTTAAAGCGGCTCAGGTGGTGATCTTTGGAAAATACCGCCGCGGCGGGGACGTCCACCGCCAGGGGCTCCATGCAGATATGGTGCTTCTGCAGCTCCAGGCGGTGAAGCTCCAGGCGGCTGTTGAGGCAGGAGACGATGGACAGGCGGTAGATCTGGTCCATCACGTCGTGGACCGCCTGTTGGAAACTGGTCTCCTTGAAGTTGTCCTGGATGTGCTCCTCCGGCTCATCGTTGCGAAACTGCATAAAGCTGCACATGAGCAGGGAGGACCAGGTGCCGGAGATGGACAGGTTCCGCTGACTGTCGAATAAGGTGGGGATGCGGCGGATGCGGTCCACCTCCTCCATGATCAGCTTGGCGGACAGCAGCATCAGCTTTCCCTCCGAGGTCAGCTCGATGCCGGAGTTCTTCCGTCGGAAGATGGAAAAGCCAAGCTCCTGCTCCAGCTGCCGGACGGAGGCGCTGAGAGACGGCTGCGCCAGGTACAGGTTCTGGGCCGCCTTGTTGATCGACCCACTCCGGCTGATTTCCACCACATATTCCAGCTGCTTGAGGTTCATCCCATCCGCTCCTCTCCCCGGGGCCGCCCTTGGTCCCGGTCAATTTTGCCCGCTCCCTCCACACAAACTTTTCTCTTGAAAATATACCATAGAATCCTCTTTTTGTAAGCTGTTTGGCCCATATCAAAAACATAATAAATTATAGAAGATTCCTATATATTTGTTGTTGTATTGCACAAGTAATCTATAGCTTACCGCCCGGAATTGGCGTGTCATCCAAAATATTTTTTGTTTCCTATTATTTGAGCGGATACCCTAAAGGATTTTCCATATAACCAGAGGGCGTCCGCCCATGGTATCATAGCGGCAGTAAAAGATGCTCTTTTATCCGGCATCTGAAGGAAATTTGGGAACAGAACTGTCAAAAGGAGGAAATCATTATGTCTAACCAGCCTGCCAGCGCCCTCTCGTCCCCCCGCTTCTGCAATATGGGCACCTTTATGCGGATGCCCCGGGTCCAGTCCGCCAAGGGCCTGGATTTCGCCATTGCCGGCGCGCCCTTTGACACCGCCAGCTCCTTCCGCTCCGGGTCCCGGTTCGGCCCCCACGCCATCCGCAGCATCTCCTGCATGATGAAGCCCAACAACGTCATCCAGCAGGTAAACATCATGGACTCCCTTACCGGCGGCGATCTGGGGGATTTCCCCATCGTTCCCGGCTATATCCACCCCTCCTACGCCGCCATTGAGGCCGGCGTGACCGGCATCCTGGAGGACGGGGCCCTGCCCATCGTTCTGGGCGGCGACCACTCCATCACCCTGGCGGAGCTGCGGGCGGTGGCCAAGAAGTACGGCCCCGTGGCCATGATCCACTTCGACTCCCACTCCGACCTGTGCGACGAGGTCTTCGGGGAGAAGTACAACCACGGCACCCCCTTCCGCCGGGCGCTGGAGGAGGGCCTCATCGACCCGTCCCACTGCATCCAGGTGGGCATGCGGGGCTCCCTCTATGACCCCAACGAGCACAAGATGGCCGCCGACCTGGGGATGAAGCTGATCCCCGCCCACAAGATCCGCCAGATGGGCCTGGACGCCCTGATCGAGGCCATCAAGGAGCGGGTGGGCGACAAGCCCTGCTTCCTGACCTTCGACATCGACTTTGTGGACCCCGCCTACGCCCCCGGCACCGGCACCCCCGAGGTGGGCGGCTTCACCTCCCTGGAGGCTCTGGAGCTGATCCGCGCCCTGACCACCGTGAACTTCGTGGGCTTCGACATCGTGGAGGTCCTGCCCGCCTTTGACCACGGCGAGATCACCGCCTACCTGGCCGCCAATATCGTCTTTGAGTTCCTCTCCATCCTGGCCCTGCAGAAGAAGCAGAAGGAGGACAAGTAAGGCGTCAAGCCTTGGCGGACGCAACAGGAAAGGAGGTCTCTCATGGCGTCAAGCACTATCCCCGAGAAGGGGTCCATCCCCTATGAAAAGCTGTCGGAGGAGCAGCGCAAGTCCCTGAACCTCAACGACATCCTGCTGGTGGACCGGCTGGACCTGTCCCAGCAGGCCCGGCGGATCGGCGCGGTAAAGGCCGTGATCTTCTCCGCTCTCGCCATCTTCGTGTTCTTCGTCCAAATCGAGATCAACGGCAGCAGCGACGTGCCCTTCGGGCATATCTATAATTTCTTCATCGACATCCTGGGCAATGTGGGCCTGTGGCTGGTCACCATCATCATTGCCGGCACCGGTATCCTCAGCGTCTACGGCAAGTTCATCGCCAAGAAGGACTCGCCTCTGGGAAAATACTTCGGCGATGAGGCCGCCATCTACCCCGTTCTGTACCTGGTGGGCGGCGTCTTTACGCTGGTCTATACCATGGACGCCACCATCCCCGGCTTCACCGGCCCGGAGTGGATCGTGGGCTCCGCCACCGGCGGCACCGTGATCCCCTCGGTGGTGGTGGGCGTGGCCTGGATTATCCCGGTGAGCTGCGTGTTCCTGCCCTTCCTCCTCAACTATGGGCTGGTGGACATGGTTGGCTCCCTCATGGAGCCCCTCATGCGGCCGGTGTTCAAGGTCCCCGGACACGCGGCGGTCAACTGCATCGCCTCCTTTGTCAGCTCCTCCTCCGTGGGCGTGCTGATCACCAACCGGCAGTTCCGCAAGGGGCTGTACACGGAGAAGGAGGCCTGTTTGGTGGCTACGGGCTTCTCCGCCGTCAGCGTGGGCTTTGCCTACATGGTCATTAAGACCGCAGGGCTGGCGGACCATTTCATCACCGTCTACTTCTGCGCCCTGGTCATCACCCTGCTCATCAGCATTGTCATCTGCCGCCTGCCGCCCCTGTCCCGGAAGCGGAATGTCTACGTGGACGGACACACCCAGACCAAGGAGGAGATCCTCTCCCAGCGGGTCCACGGCAACGTGGTGAAGAAGGGCTTTGATCGGGCCGTCAAGAAGGCCTACACCGCCGACAAGCTGGGCAAGGAGATCGGGGCCAGCGTCAT
>DVGP01000215.1 GCA_018712665.1 Candidatus Pelethomonas intestinigallinarum
GACCACCGGCAAGACCCCGGAGGGGGACGTGGTCATCACCACCGGCGACGGCAAGGGCAGCATGGTGCGCTACACCTTCACCGCCTGAGCCGGAGACAATCTGATACACGAAGCGAGAGAGCGGGAACCGATTCATCGGTTCCCGCTCTTCTGTCTTCAAAACGATCTTCTTTTACGCCGCCAGCAGGCCGTCGATGAGCTCGCAGTAGTGCTCATACATGGCGTCGGCGTCGCCGGCGCCTAACTGGATCGACGCCACCTTGCCGTCGGTGCCGATGACGACGGTGTAGGGGATGCCCTCGGTGGGGTAGAGGCTGGAGACGGCGTACTCCGGGTCCAGGACCACCGGGAAGGTATAGCCGTTCTCCTCCAGGAAGCCGGCCACGCTAGCCTCATCCTCGCCGCTGTTCACCGCCACCAGGGCCAGGTCCTCGCCGTAGGTCTCCTGGAGCCGCTCAAAGGCGGGCATCTCCCCCACGCAGGGGCCGCACCAGGTGGCCCAGAAGTTTAAGAGGATGACCTTGCCCTCGTGGTCGGAGAGGGTGAATTCGCCGCCGTCTGCCAGCGGGGCGGTGAAATCCCGGTAGGCGTCGCCCGCGGCGATGGGGGCGGCGGGCCCCTCCGGGGTGGTCTCACTCTGGCACCCCGCCAGCGGGAGCGCCAGGGCCAGCAGCAGGACCAGGCACAGTGCTTTTATCTTCATGGGATTTGCTCCTTTCCCAGCCGAAATAGATGGCCCCTCTGGGGCAGATTTGGCGGCAGCCGCCGCACTGGATACACTCCCGGTCCCCCACCCGCTCCACGTCCATGGGGCACCGGCGCACGCACAGGCCGCAGCCGTCGCACTTCCCGCCGTCCACCCGGAAGGCCAGCAGAGCCACCCGGGAGAAGAGGGAGTAAATGGCCCCCAGGGGGCACAGGAAGCGGCAGAAGGCCCGGTACAGGAAGACGCACGCCAGGAGGATGGCGGCGCACAGGGCCGCCTTCCAGGTGAACAGCCACCCCGCCAGGGCCCGGTACTCCGGCCGGAGGGCCAACAGGGGGAGGCCCCCCTCCAGGGTCCCCGCCGGGCAGATGTACTTGCAGAAGGCGGGCACCGGCAGGCCCTGGGCGTAGGCGTACCACAGGGGCAGGGCCACCACGAACACCGCCAGCACGGCGTATTTTAGCCAGGACAGGCGGCGGCTCCACCGCCCTTTTTTGATTTTCCGTCCGGGGATCTTGTGCAGCAGCTCCTGGATCAGCCCGAAGGGGCAGAGGAAGCCGCAGATCAGCCGCCCCAGGGCCAGGCCCATGAGCAGCAGCGCCCCGGCGATGTACAGCGGCAGCTTGTTGGGCATGGCGCTCAGGGCGTTCTGCAGTGCCCCCAGGGGGCAGGAGGCCACCGCTCCGGGGCAGGAGTAGCAGTTCAGCCCCGGGACGCACAGGCCCTTGGTCGGGCCCTTGTAGATGCTGCCGGAGGCGAAGCCGGAGAGATTGGCGTTGTAGAGCAGGGCGCTGACCAGCTGGATGCACTTGCGCCGGAATCCCTGCCTGTTGCTCCTGTTACGTCTATCCAATGCCGATACACTCCATACAGATCCGCACCGCCTTGGCCATGGTGGTCTGGTAGCCCCCCTGGGCGAGCCCCAAGGCCAGGGCGGTCAATCCGGCCAGGGCCAGCAGCAGCTGGGCGGTTTGCTTTTTTCTCGTCACGTCGTTCTCCTTCTCAGGGGACAGCCGGAGGGTTTACCGGGCGGCGATGGCCTCGATCTCCACCAGGGCGTCCTTGGGCAGCCGGGCCACCTCCACGGCGCTGCGGGCCGGGGGATCGCCGGGGAAGAAGGTGGCGTAGACCTCGTTCATGGCGGCGAAGTCGTTCATGTCCTTGAGGAACACGGTGGTCTTGATCACGTTCTCCAGGGTCAGCCCGGCGGCGGCCAGGACAGCCTGGACGTTCAGCAGGGACTGGCGGGTCTGGCCGGCGATGCCGCCCTCGGCGAAGGCGCCGGTGGCCGGGTCCACGGGGAGCTGGCCGGAGGTGATGACGATGCCGCCGGTGGACACGCCCTGGGAGTATGGACCGATGGCGGCGGGGGCCGCCTGGGTGGAGAGGATCTCTTTCATGGGTGGGACCTCCTTGATTCCGTTATTTTTTGTCAACTTATCAACGCTTGAAAAAAGCTGTCTGCCTGCTATTGTATCAGCAGTCCCGGGAAAGGTCAACCGGGAAAACACCCCCGCGCCGCACATTCGCCAAACCGCGCCGGGATCTCCGCCGCCCTATTGCTGAAATCAACAAAAAGTCCAGGGCGTTTTGGTCAATGCTCCAAAGATGCGCCGCCCGTTCCCGCTGGCTATTGACAAGCGGGGAAAAGGTTGCTACTATCAAACCATCAGGAGTCCGAAAACGTTACCGGGAACGATGCCGGAGGCGTTTTTCGCTAAAATTCTTCAAGTATTCCGAGGATCGGAGGGGAGGGAGCGCCGTGACCATCAAGGACATCGCCAAGGCCTGCGGCGTCAGCGTCAGCACCGTGTCCCGGGTGCTGAACAACCGCCCCGACGTCAGCGAGGCGGTCCGCCGGCAGGTGATGGCTGTGGTGGACCGGCAGGGCTACATCCCCAACAACAGCGCCCGGGACCTGGTCCGCAGCCAGAGCGACGCCGTGGGCGTCGTGGTCCGGGGCACGGGGAACATCTTCTTCTCCGACGTGCTGAAAACCATCTCCCGGGAGATCGACGCCGCCGGGTACACCATGGTCCTGCGGCAGATCGGCTCCGATGAGGACGAGGTCAAGGCCGGGGCCATCCTGGAGCGGGAGAAGAAGCTCCGGGGCCTGGTGTTTTTGGGGGGACGGTTCGACTATACCCCTCCGGAGCTGGCGCTGGTGGGGGTGCCCTACGTGTGCTGCTCCTTCACCAACTGCTTCGGCACCCTGGGAGACGACGACTACGCCTCCGTCTCCATTGACGATTTCCGCACCGCCTACCGGGCGGTGGAGGTCCTTTTGCAGCTGGGCCACCGGCGGGTGGCCGCTCTGGTGCCCTCCAGCGAGGACCGCTCCATCAGCCAGCTGCGCTGCCGGGGGTATCTGGCGGCTCTGGCGGACAACGGCGTGGCCTTCGACCCGGAGCTGCTGGCGGAGACCGGCGGCTGCTTCGAGATGGAGGACGCCTACCGGGGCATGTCGGCCCTGCTGGACAGCGGGGCGGATTTTACCGCCGTGTTTGTCCTCTCCGACACCATGGCCATGGCGGCCATGAAGGCCCTCCACGACCACGGCCGCCGGGTGCCGGAGGACTGCTCCGTCATCGCCATCGACGGGCTGAGCATGTCCGAGTACACCGTCCCCACCCTGACCACCATGGTGCAGCCGGCGGAGGAGATGGGCCGGGAGAGCGTGGGCATCCTCATGGGGATGATCCGCGGGGAGTCCGGGCCCAGGCACCTGCGGCTGGAGGCTCAGCTGCGCCGGGGGGGCTCCGTGGCCCGGGCCCCGGACAGGTCTGTCTGATTTTCCCGCCGCGAGGCGTGAAAATAGGGTCCCCTCGGGGACCGAAATTTAATAAAGGAGATTGCGACACATGAAAAGAATGTTAGCTCTGCTGCTGTCCCTGGCCATGGCCTTTGCCCTGGTGGCCTGCGGCGGCAACAACACCGCCGGCAACAATACCGCCGACGGAGGCAATACCGCCGGCAACCAGACCGAGGACACCACCGGCGGCGACACGGCGGAGGCCACCGGCTCCGTCTACTACATGAACTTCAAGCCCGAGCAGGACGCCCAGTGGCAGGAGCTGGCCGCCTACTACACCGAGCAGACCGGCGTGCCCGTCACCGTGGCCACCTACGCCTCCGGCGAGTATGAGACCATGCTGACCAGCGAGATGGCCAAGGACGAGGCCCCCACCCTGTTCCAGGTCAACGGCCCTGTCGGCCTGAACAACTGGCG
>DVGP01000029.1 GCA_018712665.1 Candidatus Pelethomonas intestinigallinarum
CCGGTCCTGGGCGGACTTCCCGCCGGGCGCTCCGTCCCGGCCCTCGTCCTCCTCCTCGATGGACCAGCTCCCGGCGCTGACCTTCCCCGCCGCCATGGCGAACTGGTAGACGGTCATGGCCAGGGCGATGAGGGTCCACAGGACCCCGAAGGCGCCGGCGGTGGGGATCGCCACGAACAGGCCGATGCAGGTGAAAATGATCCCCACGATCCCGCCGAAGATACAGTTGGCCCTGCTGGGCCGGTAGCGCATCCGCCGTCTCATGTGTTACTCCTCCGTCTGCTCCGCCTCGGGATCCGCGCTCTCCTCGTCCTCTTCCTTCTCCGCCAGGGCGATGGAGATGACCCGGTCGCCCTCCTCCTTGAACTTCATAACCTGGACGCCCTGGGCGCTGCGGCCGCAGGTGCGGATGTCGCTGACGGCGGTACGGATCAGCACGCCCTGCTCGGTGACCACCAGCAGGTCCTCGCTGCCGTCCACCACCTTGATGGACACCACCTTGCCGGTCTTGGCGGTCACGTCGTAGTTCCGCACGCCCTTGCCGCCCCGGCCCGTCAGCCGGTACTCCTCCACCGGGGTCTGCTTGCCGTAGCCGTTCTCGGTGACGGTGAGGACGTTCCGCCCCGGGGTGGCCCGGGCGGCACCCACCACGTAGTCGCCGTCCTCCAGCCGGATGCCCCGGACGCCCACGGCCTCCCGGCCCATGGGCCGCACGTCGTTCTCGTCGAAGCAGATGGCCTGGCCGTCCCGGGTGGCGATGAGGATCTTCTTCGTGCCGTCGGTCTCCCGCACGGAGATCAGCTCGTCCCCCTCCTCCAGGGTCAGGGCCCGGATGCCGCTGGAGCGGATGTTCCGCAGGGCCGACACCGGCAGGCGCTTGACGGTGCCCTTCCGGGTGACCATCACCAGGTACCGGCTCAGCTCCGTCTCCACGTCCCGGGTGTGGATCATGGCGCTCACCGCCTCCCCGGGCTCCACCGGCAGGATGTTGACGATGTTGGTGCCCCGGGCGGTCTTTCCGGAGGCGGGGATCTGGTAGCCCTTCTTCCGGTAGGCCCGGCCGGTGTTGGTGAAGAACAGGATGTAGTCGTGGGTGGAGGCGGTGAACACGGTGCTCACGCAGTCCTCCTCCTTGGTGGACATGGCCTTGTTGCCCTTGCCGCCCCGGCCCTGCTGGCGGTACTCGCTGGCGGGGGTCCGTTTGATGTAGCCGCTTTCGGTGAGGGTGTAGACGCACTGCTCCTCCTCGATCAGGTCCTCCACGTCCAGCTCGTCCTCCACGAAGCCGATCTCGGTCACCCGGTCGTCGCCGTACTTGTCGGAGATGGCCTGGAGCTCCTCCTTCAGCACCTGCTTGAGGAGGCCCTCGTCGCTGAGGAGCCTGTTGAAGTAGGCGATCCGCTCCTCCAGCTCCTTGTACTCCGCCTCCAGCTTCTCCCGGTCCAGTCCCTGCAGGGCCTTCAGCCGCATGTCCAGGATGGCCTGGGCCTGGACGTCGTCCAGGCCGAAGCGGGTCATCAGGTTCTCCTTGGCGTTGTCATAGCTGGAGCGGATGATGCGGATGACCTCGTCGATGTTGTCCTGGGCGATGAGCAGGCCCTCCAGCAGGTGGGCCCGCTCCTGGGCCTTCTTCAGGTCGTACCGGGTCCGCCGGAGGATGACCTCCTCCTGGAACTTCAGGTACTCGTCGATGATGTGCCGCAGGGACAGAATCTTGGGCTGGGACTGGTCGTCCACCAGGGCCAGCATGTTGATGGCGAAGGTGGTCTGGAGCTGGGTCTGGGCAAAGAGGCGGTTGAGCACCACCTGGGGGTTGGCGTCCCGCTTCAGCTCGATGACGATGCGCATGCCGTTGCGGTCGGACTCGTCCCGGATGTCGCTGATGCCGTCCAGCTTCTTCTCCTCCACCTGGTCCGCCATGTTCTTGATGAGCATCCGCTTGTTGACCTGGTAGGGGATCTCAGTGACGATGATCCGCGTCCGGTTCTGGCCGAACTCCTCCAGCTCCGTCCTCGCCCGGACCTTGATGTGGCCCCGGCCGGTGGCGTAGGCCTCCCGGATGCCGGCCCGGCCCATGATGATGCCCTTTGTGGGGAAGTCCGGCCCCTTGATGTGCTCCATCAGGTCGTTGAGGCCCGCCTCCGGATTCTCCAGCACGCAGACGCAGGCCCCGATGACCTCCCGCAGGTTGTGGGGCGGGATGTTGGTGGCCATGCCCACGGCGATGCCGCTGGAGCCGTTGACCAGCAGGTTGGGGAAGCGGCAGGGCAGGACCCGGGGCTCCTTCCGGCTCTCGTCGAAGTTGGGGTCCCAGTCCACCGTGTCTTTCTCGATGTCCCGGAGGATCTCGTTGGAGAGCTTGGAGAGCCTCGCCTCGGTGTACCGGTAGGCCGCCGGGGGGTCGCCGTCCACGGAGCCGAAGTTGCCGTGGCCCTCCACCAGGGGGTAGCGCATGGAGAAGTCCTGGGCCAGGCGGACCAGGGCGTCGTACACGCTGGCGTCCCCGTGGGGGTGGTATTTGCCCAGCACGTCGCCCACGCAGGTGGCCGACTTCTTGAAGGGCTTGTCGCTGGTCAGGTTGTCCTCGTACATGGCGTACAAAATCCGCCGGTGCACGGGCTTCAATCCGTCCCGCACGTCGGGCAGG
>DVGP01000216.1 GCA_018712665.1 Candidatus Pelethomonas intestinigallinarum
GCCATGTGCCGTCTCTGACGGCACGGCGTAGGATCTCAGCGCGTGGGCCGGGAACGGCCCACATGCGCGAAACTTCATGCGCCGCTTACTTTTGCCTGTTATCGTGGTGCGCCCACGGCGCATGAAGTTTCTGTTCTTAAATTTGGCGAAATTTTGGAAAAAGTCCTTGACTTTTTCCCTTTATCCAGTATAATAATATGGCCTGCGGCTTGCGGGCAATATCCTTGCTCCCACCGGAGAGTGGGGGCCATCAGTCCAAAAGGAGGTGCAAACCATGGCAAAGATTTCTGACAACTACGAGGTCGTGTACATCCTCGATCCCGCTCTGGGCGAGGAGGCTATCGCCGCCACTGTGGAGAAGTTCAAGGCTCTGGCGGAGCAGCACGGCACCAACGTGGAGGTCGATGAGTGGGGCAAGCGCCGTCTGGCCTACGCCATCGACTACAAGACCGAGGGGTACTATGTCCTCATGTCCTTCACCAGCGACGCCGCTTTCCCCAAGGAGCTGGACCGCGTGCTGGGCATCACCACCGGCATGATGCGCTCCATGATCGTCTGCAAGGGCGAGTAAGGGGGCCGCGCGATGCTCAACCGCATTATCATCATGGGGCGGCTGGTCCGGGACCCGGAGCTGAGGACCACTCAGTCCGGCGTGTCCGTCACCAGCTTCACCCTGGCCGTGGACCGCGACTTCAAGAGCCGCGATTCCGGCGAGAAGAGCACGGATTTCATTGACGTTGTGGCCTGGCGGCAGACGGCGGAGTTCGTCTGCAAGTATTTCACCAAGGGCCGCATGGCCGTGGCCGAGGGGCGGCTGCAGCTCCGGGACTGGAAGGACCGGGACGGCAACAACCGCCGCAGTGCCGAGGTGGTGGCCGACAACGTCTACTTCGCCGACAGCAAGCGCGACAGCGCCGGCGACAGCTACGGCAGTCCCCCGCCCTACGGCGCCCCCGCCTATGGCGGACAGTCCTCCGGAGGCTATGGAGCTCCCGGCGGCTACGGCGCCCCCTCCGGCGACAGCTCCGGCTTCGCGGAGATCGACGACCAGGACGGCGATCTGCCCTTCTGATCCCTGCTCTTGACTACTTCGGCAGTCGCTGCCGACATTCTGATAGGAGGTATATGTACCATGGCTATGGAACGTGAGAATCGTCCCGCTCGCCCCGCCGCGCCCCGGAAGCGCAAGAAGGTCTGCCAGTTCTGCGTGGACAAGTGCGAGCATATCGACTACAAGGACGCCGCCAAGCTGCGCCGCTTCATCTCCGAGCGCAGCAAGATCCTGCCCCGCCGCACCACCGGCACCTGCGCCATGCATCAGCGCCAGCTGACCGAGGCCATCAAGCGGGCCCGTCAGATCGCCCTGCTGCCCTACGTGACCGAGTAAGGCAAACGTCTATCACAAAAGCCTCCCGCCTGATAGCAGGCGGGAGGCTTTTTTCACAAAAGAAGTAAAACGGATCGACATTTATCCCTCCGCCAGCCACTCCCGGCGGAGCTGCCACAGGGCGGCCTGGACGCCGCCCACGCCGGTCAGGTCCCCGGCCCGGATGGCCTCGTGGTGGCGGAAGAGCCGCCGCCAGGAGGCCAGCACCGTCTGGCGCAGCTCCGGGTAGAACTGGGTGAGCATCACGTCCCGGCCGGTGAGGCCCCGGTCCCGGAGCTCCCGGCGGAAGGCACGCTCCTCCGCCTCTGTCTCCCCGATGTACTCCAGCCGCACCACCTTGTTCCAGTCGTAGAGGTCGAAAAACACCGCCTGATCCCGGGGAACGTCCAACGCCAGGGCACGGCCGTCCCCGGAGGGCTCCACGCTGTACAGGTCCCGGAAGGCCCAGTAGGGCAGCTCCGCGCCTGGGGGCGGCGGGACGAGCTTGTCCGCCTCGGCGGCGAACCAGCGGTAGGCGGTGAGGAAGATGGGGGCGCTCTCCCCGTATTTCCGCTCCACAAAGGCCGTCCGGGAAAAGCACACCCCGTCCCGGAGGAGGACCTCCCGCACCAGGGCGGTCTGGGCGGAGTAGAGCCTCACCGTGTCGCACATTTCACCCACTCCCTTCGGATCTCCCACAGGACGCCGTAGGCCGCGCCGCTGCCCAGCTGAACGCTGTCGTCGAAGAGCCGGTCCCAGCTCTGTACGATCTCCTCCTTCAGCTCCGGATAGAACCGGGACATGAAGGCCTTGGCGTCGCTGACGCCGTGGGCCTCCATCCTCTTCCGGTGGCGGCGGGCGTCGGCCTCATCGGCGGGGATGTAGGAGTAGTTGAGGATGGCCCCCCACTTGGCAATGTTCACGTCGGTAATAAGCCCCAGGTCCACCTGGAGCTCCAGGATCACAAAGCCGGGGCCGGGAAGCATGGCGGCGTCCCCGGACCGGGAGACCCAGACCGGGTACACCGCGTCCGCCGGTTTTCCCGCTGTGGGCAGACGGCCCGCCAGCCAGTCGTACACCGCCAGCACCAGGGAGGCGTCCTCCTCCCCCAGGTCCCGGCGGATGCCCGCCCGGCTGGCCACGTGGCGGCCGTCCCGCTCCAGGTTCGTCCATACGTCCTGGTGCTGCTTGGTCCAAACGGTGATGGTTTCCATGCTGGCCTCCTTTTCTCTGCCGCCTCCGGCGGCAAGGTGGTTCTTTTTTTGATCCATCTATGCCAGCGCATCCGGCCGATGCAGGGCTGAAGCGCGTCTCGCCGGGCGGGTGGGGGAGAAACATCTTTTCTTCCGAATGGCTACCATGCTATTTGATAGCTTGCGGGGGCTCCGCCCCCGAACCCCGGGGGGAGGGGAGTTTCGCCCCCCGGGGCGAGTGACTTTTTCGACGCCGAAAAAGTCACCAAAAAGGCGCCGGGGGCACCCCGGTCCCCGTATTTTTGCCTAATCGGTCTTTATCAATGGGGAAACTTCTCTGCCATTGAATTTCGTTCTTTTTCTAATCTACAGTTGGTGGTCAACGAGACTTCGCCTGCCGGCCTGTTAAAGGGGGACATGTTTCTTGGGGTGCATGTCGAAAAATTCTTCTTGTAACGCAACCTCGGGAGTATCCATAGAAAACGAAGGTACCTATAAGGTAGGCGGGGGATTCCAAAGGGGGGCAGGCGCCCCCCTTTGTGTCGTCGTGGAAGAGGGGGTCACGGGGGAGAAACCCCATCGAAAGGGTTTCTCC
>DVGP01000217.1 GCA_018712665.1 Candidatus Pelethomonas intestinigallinarum
GGCTCTGGGCGGTGCGCAGGGCGAAATAGCCCTCCACCTGGTCCCCCGGCAGCATGTCCCGGATCATCTTGTTGTATTCCATCGTCCTCTCGTCTTCCTTTCCGCGCTTCACTGCGACGGGGGACGGAACGCGGTCCCGTCCCCCAGCATAACATTCTTTTTGCCATGCAAAAGCATAGCAAAAATGCCATGTGCCGTCTCTGACGGCACGGCATGGAATTTCAGCGCATGGGCCGGGACGGCCCATATGCGCGAAACTTCATGTGCCGCTCACTTTTGCCTGTTATCGTGGTGCGCCCGCGGCGCATGAAATTTCAGGCCTCATGGGCCGGCTCGATGCCGGCGTTGGCCACCTCCATCATGATGGCGCACTCCATCCGCTTGCGGAACAAATCGCAGCCGTAGGAATACACCCCCCGGATGCTGCCGGTGGCGTGGTAGGCGTTGGCGGCACAGCCGCCGGAGCAGTAGAGCCGGGCCCAGCAGTCCCGGCAGTCCGGCCGGGCGTAGGCGTTGCAGAGCTTGAACTCGTCCCGGAGGGCCGTGTTGGTCACGCCCTGCCACACGTCGCCCATGGAGTACTTCGGGTCCCCAACGAACTGGTGGCAGGGGTACAGCTCGCCCCAGGGGGTCACCGCCAGATACTCCGTGCCGCTGCCGCAGCCGGTGATCCGCTTGTACACGCAGGGACCGCCCTTCAGGTCGATCATATAGTGGTAGAAGGTGATGGGCCGGCCCTCCCTCCTCCGGCGGATCATCTCTACCGCCAGGCGCTCGTACTGCTCGTAGAGCTTGGGCTTATCCTCCTCCGTCAGGGCGTAGGGCTCACCGGGGGCGCAGACCACCGGCTCCATGGACAGCTCCGTAAAGCCCAGGTCCGCCATGTGGAGGATGTCCTCGGTGAAATCCACGTTGTTGTGGGTGAAGGTGCCTCGGACGTAGTAGCCCTTCCCGCCCCGGGCCTCCACCAGCTTCTGGAACTTGGGCACAATGATGTCGTAGCTGCCCTTGTCCCCGGCGGTCCGCCGCAGCCGGTCGTGGACCTCCTTCCGGCCATCCAGGCTCAGCACCACGTTGTGCATCTCCCGGTTGGCGAAGTCGATGACGTCGTCGTCGATGAGCATACCGTTGGTGGTGAGGGTGAAGCGAAAGCGCTTGTTGTGGACCTTCTCCTGCTCCCGGCCGTAGGCCACCAGGCGCTTGACCACGTCCCAGTTCATCAGCGGCTCTCCGCCGAAGAAGTCCACCTCCAGGTTCCGGCGGCTGCCGGAATTGGCGATGAGAAAGTCCAGGGCCTGCTTGCCCACCTCGTAGCGCATCAGGGCCCGCTCCCCCTGGTACTTGCCCTGGCTGGCAAAGCAGTACTCGCAGGTGAGGTTGCAGGTGTGGGCCACGTGGAGGCACAGGGCCTTGACCACGGTGTTCTTGTTCTTGAAATCAAAGGCCAGATCCTCGTACTTGTCCGGGGCGAAGAGCTTCCCCCGGGCCTTCAGGTCCTCCACGCTCTCCAGTACGGCGCCGATCTCCTCCGCCGTTACCTCCGGGCGGTCCCGGTACTTTGCCAGCATCCGGGAGACGATCTCCTCTCTGGAGCAGGTCTCGTAGAGGTTGATGACGTCGTAGGCCAGGTCGTCCACCGCGTGGACGGAGCCGCTGTACACATCCAGTACGATATTATATCCGTTGAGCTGATAGCTGTGAATCATTCCTATGTTCTTCCTATCCCATTTGTTCTGCCGCCGGGTCGCCCCAGCTTCTCTTTACAAAAGGCGCCGCCCGGCTGTCTTCAGGCCGGGCGGCGCCGCTTTCCTTACAAACCGTTTACGCCTTCTCGCCGCAGTTCTCGCACTGCTGGTTGGCCACGCCGCAGGAAGTCTTGCAGGCGGACTGGCAAGAGGTCTGGCACTCGCCGCAGCCGCCGGTGGTGACGCTGCCCGCCAGATCACGGGTCTCCAAAGTACGGATGTGCTCCATTGTATTCGCTCCTCCCTTTGATTTGAACGACAGGGCCCGGTGAGAGCGGGCCGCAATCTTACTTGTAACACTATACCACAGGAGTGGGTGCCTTGTCAATTCATACCGTGGCGGCTCATTGCTCCAAGACCCACACCGTCTCCGGGGGCCGGCCGCGCTCCCCGTGGAGGGCCACGCCGCGGCGGGACATTTCCTCCAAAGACCGGGCCAGCGCCTCCGTCACTTCCTCCCCCGGCACCAGGAGGGGGACGCCGGGGGGATAGGCCCACACCATCTCCCCAGCCACCCGGCCCACCGCGTCCCCCAGGGGCGCGGGACCGCCCGGCAGAGCCCGGGCCTTCCGGGGCCCCATGCGGCGGGGCGGGATGGGACAGGCCGCCGGGCTGTCAGGCCAGGGTGCTGCCTCCAGGCCACGGTCGATTTCCAGCAGGGCGGCGGACAGGCGGCCCAGGGTCTCCGGCGTGTCGCAGATACTGGTCATGGCCAGGGCGTAGCCGCCCAGGGCCATCTCCAGCTCGATGCCGTAGTCCCGCCGGAAGGTATCCACCAGGGCCGGCCCGGTCATACTGGTCCCACGGGTGGAGATGACCAGCTTCCCCGGGTCGAAGGCGTAAAAGGCCGGGTGGTCCGCCAGGGCGTCCCCCCCGTGGCAGAGGATCCGCAGCTTCCGCAACGGCAGGATAGCCCGGTCAAAGACTGCTAAATTCTTCTCATAGGCGGCGAAGATCTCTCGGCCCCGCGCCGCCAGCAGCCCCACGCACCGGTCCATGGAGCCCATGAGGAGATAGGATGGGCTGCTGGTCTGGAACACCGTCAGGTACCGGGCCAGGGCCTCCCCGTCCACCAGTCCCCGCCGCCAGTGGGCCTGGGCCGTTTGGGTCAGGCTGGGCAGGGTCTTGTGAAGGCTCTGGATCACAACGTCCGCTCCGGCGGCCACCGCTCCAGTGGGAAAGGCGGGAGAAAAGCCCAGGTGAGCCCCGTGGGCCTCATCCACCAGCACCGGAACACCGGCGGCGTGGGCGAGGTCCACGATGGCGGCGACGTCGCTGACCACCCCCTCGTAGGTGGGGCTGGTGACGATGACCAGCCTGGCCTCTGGGTGGTCCGCCAGGGCCGCGGCCACCGTCTCCGGCGGCAGGCTCCCCGCCGCGCCGGCGGCCTCGTCCGCCGGCACCGGCAGGTAGACGGGCACCAGGTCCAGCAGCTCCAGGGCGTTGTACACCGATTTGTGGCACCCCCGGGGCAGGAGGACCGTGCTCCCGGGATTCACGGCGGCGGCGATCCCCGCCAGGATGCCGCAGGTGCTGCCGCCCACCAGGAAGAAGGCCCGGTCCGAGCCCCAGAGCCCGGCGGCCCGGTCCATGGCCTCCCGGAGAACGCCGTGGGCGTCGTGGAGGTTGTCGAACCCGTCGATCTCCGTAATGTCCAGGGCCCAGGGCAGCTCAGTCCCCGGTCCAGCCCCCTTGTGCCCCGGCATGTGCATGGAGCACGCCCCCGACCGGGCGTAGGCCTCCAGCTTTTCCAGCAGGTCCATCTCGCCGCCTCCTTTCCTCTCGTTTGACCTATTATGGCACAGAGCGGGAGGCAAAAAATCCGCCTCCCGCTTTATCACATTACGAAATCACTTCACAAACTGCTCGATGGCCCGGTTGAGCTCCTCGATGGTGGCGTAGTCGTGGTCCTCCACAGCCTGGACGATACAGTGCTCCAGGTGGTCCTTGAGGATGACCTTGCCGGTGTTGTTGATGGCGCTGCGCACAGCGGCCAGCTGGATGAGAACCTCGGAGCAGTCCCGCCCTTCCTCCACCATGGCCTTCACCCGCTCCAGGTG
>DVGP01000218.1 GCA_018712665.1 Candidatus Pelethomonas intestinigallinarum
AGATGATAATTTGTTGTATAATTCATCCAAAACTCTCCTTGTCGTATTCTGTCGCGGCTGAAAAACCGTTACACACTTTGTGTGTAACGGCCTTTTGTTGCACGGGGATATGCAACGTCAAAAGGGAGAAAAACGCCCCGGCGGGTCCGGAGACCTGCCGGGGCACGACGCGCCAGCTATAGACGGAGCCATAATTTGGCATAAGCAAAGCGGCAGCTTTGCGCTAAAAGTTTTCTTTTGGTTCTTTTCTTTTTCAAAAGAAAAGAACAGGACGTTACGCCTCCCCGGGATCGATAGCCTGGCCCACGGCCTGGACGACGGACAGGTGGGTCTCGTCGAACAGGTGCATATAGATCTGGGTGGTGGTGGCGGTGGAGCTGTGGCCCAGAGCGCGGCTGATGCCGAAGAGGGGAACGTTCCGGCTGTGGGCGATGGAGGCGAAGGAGTGGCGCAGGCCGTGGAGGGTCACATAGGGCAGGTTGGTGCGGGCCAGGACTCTCTGGAGGCGGTTGCTGAGGTAGTCGGGCTGGTAGGGCAGCCCTCCGTCGTGGCACAAGACGAATCCCCGGTCCACGTACTCGTCACCCAGGCGCGCTTTTTCCTCCTCCCGCTGCCGCCACAGCCGCTCGATGACTTCCTCCAAATCCGCCAGGCCCTCGTAGCCCAGGCGGCGGACAGAGGACCGGTTCTTGGTCTCCTTGTCCACGGACCGGCCGTTGACGGCGGTGCGGGCCTCAGCAATGGTGATGACCTTGGCGGCCCGGTCCACATGGCTCCACTTCAGTCCGCAGATCTCGCTGCGGCGCAGGCCCAGATACCCGGCCAGCTTGACTACCGGCTCCATGGTGGTGCCCGCCAGGACCTCGAAAAGCCGGGCCATAGTCTCCGAGTCGTAGTAGTGGTGGACCGGCGTCTGGGCCGAGGGGCGGGACGCCTGCTCGGCCACGTTGCGGACGATGAGCTCCCGCCGCCGGGCGTGCTCCAGGGCGTTGTGGAGCACGCCGTGGTGCTTTCGCACGGTGTTGCTGCACAGCCCCTCCGCCTGCTTTCCGTTGAGGTAATCCTGGACCTGGGCTGTGGTGAGCTGGTCCAGCCGAATGGCCCCCAGGGCGGGGACCAGGTGGTTGCGGATGATCATGGTGTAGCCGTGGGTGGTACTGGCGGACCGGCTGGGCCGGACCACATTCTCCAGCCAGTAGCACAGCCACTGGCCCACGGTCAGGTCTTTGGATGCCTTGCCCTGGGACAGGGTCCGCTGGGCCTGATGCTCATTGAGGACCTGGAGTGCCCGCTCCAGGGTGGGGTAGCAGCGAACCACGCGGCGTGGAACGCCCTCCGGGCCAGGAGCGCCCCGGAGGGTGACATAGAAGCTGCGGCGCTGGGTGTCGTAGGCGATGTTGGGCATGATCGTTTTTCTTGCCATTGTGGTACCTCTCCTTTTCTTCTCTATCCGTCCTGCGGTGTACCGCAGTGAGAGATACCGTCGCCTCTGGTCCGGCCCCGCCGGGAGAGGAGGGGCCGCAGCCCCGTTTACTTACATACAAGCTTGTCCACGCCGCCGGAGAGGCTGAGAATGGCCTCCAGGACGCCGCCGCCCACCGCCAGAGCCTTGTCCGACGCGGTGACGCAGTACTCCGGGCGGCACCGCGGGTCCACATCGCCGCACTTCATGCCCCGGTGGACCGGCACGCCGTCGGCCAGCAGGCCCCGGAGAACGCCGGCGATGGTGCAGGCCATGGGCTTGCCGGCCACATAGGCCACTACGTCCCCGGCCTCCACCACGTCCCCGATCCGGCGGACGCCCTCGAATACGCCGTCCGCCGGGGCACGGAGGACCCGCTCCCCGGCATAGCCGCCGATGAGCCCCGGGACGGCGGTGTTCTCCAGGGGGCTACCCTGGTAGATCACCCGGCCCAGGGTGTGGCCCCGCATGGTCTCCACCGCCGCGTGGCAGTCCGCCCCGGCGGTGAAGCCGGGACCTACCCCCACCACCACCGGGGCCATGTCCCGGGTGGTGCCCAGATTCCGCTTGGCCAGGATGGCGTCTACCACAGCGCCGGGGCCCAGAGCCGGCACGCAGGCGGCGGCGGGGTCCACCAGCACGGGGATGATCCCGTCCTCCAGCAGCTCCGGGACCTCCTCCAGATCCGCGCGGCGAGCCTCCACACCCTCCACGGTCGTCCGTCCCAGCCGCACCGCCTCGGCGAAGCAGACTGTGCGGCGGATGTCGGTGGGCTGGCTCACCTCACACAGAACCAGCCGAAAACCGCAACGATACAGGCGCAGAGCGATCCCCGTGGCAATATCCCCCGCGCCGCGAATTACGACAAGCATATCCAACGCCCCCTTTGCAGCGCTCCGGCATAAAACGGCACATCCAGCAGCCCCGCCAGGGTCCATGCGTTATCCAGGTCTTCCCGGCCCTCCACCTGGTTGAAAAACACCTTTCCGGCCAGAGCCTCCGCCCGGATCACCGCGGCCAGGGCCCGGGCCGTAACGGCGCCATCCAGAGGCAGGCCGGCGAGTTCGCAGAACCGCTCAGGGCGGTGGACCGCCTCCCGCGCCGGGCGGCCAAGGCCGGAGGCTCCGGCGACCAGGATCACGTCCCCTGCCTGGGGCGGGATCACCGACTCATGGGGCAGGTGGGCCTTCAAGGGCAGGCCCCGGGCTCCATCGGCCTCCACCAGCACATAGTCCGCGATCCCCGCCAGGGCGGCGATGGGGAGGAGGGGGGCGGAGAGCTTTCCCTCTGGGCCAGGTGCGCCCACGCACAGGCACCGCTGGGCCTTCAGAGCGGCGGCCAGGGTCTCCGGGTCATCCTCTGTCCACACCGGCATGTGGCTGGGCGGGAAAATGTGGGTGGTGGTGGCGCACACTACCGTGCCCGACTCCGCCAGCTCCGAGGCCAGCTGGTACATGGCCGTGGTTTTACCGCCGCTGCCAACCAGGGCCGTCACCCCCGGCCGGACCCTCAGCAGGGCGCTCAGTTTCTCCATACACTTGCCCCCCTTTCAATTTTTTTCAGTATACCGTTTTCCCTGCCGTGCGTCAAGAAGCGGCCTTGCAGGTCCACATACTTTTCTTTGTAAAGAAAAGTATCAATACCCGCAGGGCACTTAAGAAACTTCTGTCGCAAAGCTGCCGCTTTGCTTGTCTCACAAGATTTTAGAAATTTCTCCCTTTTGACGTTGCATATCCCCGTGCAACAAAAGGCCGTTACACACAAAGTGTGTAACGGTTTTTCAGCCGCGACAGAATACGACAAGGAGAGTTTTGGATGAATTATACAACAAATTATCATCT
>DVGP01000219.1 GCA_018712665.1 Candidatus Pelethomonas intestinigallinarum
AGCTCCTGCCGCTCCTTGTTCAGCTCCCGGGTGGTCCGGTAGACATGCTCCCCATCCCGCTCCACATAGTAGGTGTGGTCGTAGAAGGGGTCGTAGAGGGAGGGGTTGTTGATGATGGCCACCAGGCTGGCACTCTCCGCCAGGGTCAGCTCGCTGACGTCCTTGCCGAAGTAGCCCTCGGCGGCAGTGGCGACACCGTCGAACTGGAAGCCGAAGGAGATGCGGTTGAAGTAGAGGGTGATGATCTCCTCCTTGGTGTGGCTCTTTTCAAACTCCAGGGCCCGGAAGATCTCCCGGACCTTCCGCTGGACGGTGACGTCCTTGTCGTCGGTGATGTTCCGCAGAAGCTGCTGAGTGATGGTGGACCCGCCCCGGGTGTTCCCGCCCGTGAGGGTCTGGATCATGGCCGAGGCGGTGCTGTACCAGTCCACGCCGTTGTGCTCCCAGAACCGGTGGTCCTCGATGTCCACCAGGGCCTGGACCAGGTGGTCCGGCAGATCGCTGTACTCGATGATCCGCCGGTTGCCGTCTCTGGAATAGAGGGTTTCATATTCCACCCACTCCCCGGTGGCGTTGTCCTGGACATAGATGATGGAAGCCTCGGACATGGTCAGCTCCTCCACCGTCACTCCCACGTCGGGGACCACCGTGGTGTTGACGTACTGCATGAAGATCTGGAAAAACAGATAGAACGTCAGCACGCCGATGACGCACAGGGTGAAGAGGGTGAGAAAAATCTTGCCGATGATCCGGCCCACGCTGCGCTTCTTCTTTTTATTCTTCGGGCTTCCCGCGCCGGGAGCCTGGCCGCGGCTGTTATTGCGGGCGTTATCCATCTTCGGATATACCTCCTTTGTCTGCTTGATATGGCCTCGCCCACAGATGGGGCGACGGATCGTTCCCACTGAAAATTCCGGCGAAGGAGCCGACGCTTCCGCCGCCGGGCCGCCGGTCAAACGGCAGCCGACATAAACTCAGGATATAGTATAACACAGCCTGTCAACTTTTCAAAGATGAAAAAAATCATATAAAAATTTCAAATTTCTCTCACAAAATGGATTTTTGCAAAATTCACAGGAGAAATGTTTGAAATTTAGCAAAATATCACAGTTGGACGCTCTTGCATTTTGCTTCAAAACCGGGTACACTATAAGCACCGGGGCGGTTGAGCCGCGCCCAGGACCACTACACCTCACAAAGGAGGCGTTCCCTATGAGCGAGGAATACGGTCCCGATTTTATCACCATTGTGGACGAGGACGGCAACAACATCGAGCTGGAGCTCACCGATGAGCTGGAGCACAACGGCTGCCGGTACATGTCCTTCTTCCCCGCCGTGGAGGAGGGCGCCGACGAGGAGAGCGAGGACTACGGCCTGGTGATCCTGAAGGTCATCGAGGAGGACGGCGAGGAGCTGCTGTCCACCCTGGACAGCGACGAGGAGCTCAGCGAGGTCTACGACCTGTTCATGGAGCGCCTGTTCCAGGAGGAGGACGAGGACGGAGAGGCGTAAGGCCCTTACTTTCATTGACGAAGGGTCCTGAAAAATGGTTCCCTCCTCCCCTATCACTTTGAAACAGCCCTGCGGGGTTCGTGACGCGTCTTTTTTTAACCCACATTTTGTTATACGGGATGCTGGTTCAGTATCTGGTTTGCAGGCCTCCCGGCTGCCACCTGCGGTTGGAAGTTGGAAGCAGTAAAGGATGCTGCAGGCGACCCACCTGCCTAGTATGTGCAGGTTATAACAGGGCGCGCACGGCCATTGCGGGACTGGTCCCCAAACGGCATTTCGCCGTTTGGGGATTTTTGTTTATATGAGGCTTTCTCGATACGCTGAAGGCCCAGCGGAATCACCCGCCGGGCCTTGAGACTGTCGAAAAAGGCTAACGCCTTTTCCGCCAAAGGGGTCTCGCTCCGCTCTGCGCCTCGGTCGTCCGCCCATGACGGACGATTCGACGCTCGCTTCGCGCAAAGTGTTTTTCCGACGCCGCAGCGTAAGCAAACATGCCGGTGGCATGTTTGCAGCGCAAGCCGCAGCGGCTATGTCGCGAGGAGGGAACCTTGCGGTTGCAGCTTTTCTTCCGCCGCCTGCGGGCGGCGGAACTCTGCGAGGCTTTCTCAACACGCTGAAGGCCCGGCGGGTGATCCCGCCGGGCCTTACAATAGATTCGATCAGATTCAATTCCAACGGGCTGTCACCGTGGTGCCCTCCCCCACCTCGCTGCGCAGCTCCAGGCTGGCGCCTAGGTAGGCGGCGGCGTGCTTGACGATGGACAGGCCCAGACCCGTGCCCCCCACGTCCTTGGAGTGGCTCTTATCCACCCGGTAGAACCGCTCGAACACCCGCTCCCTGCTGTCCGCCGGGATGCCGATGCCTGTGTCGGCCACGGAGAACCAGGGCTTCCCCTTCTCCATGCCGGTGGTGATGGTGACGGAGCCGCCGGGGCGGTTGTACTTCACCGCGTTGTCCGCCAGGTTGAAAACCATCTCGTCCACCACATGGCGGACACCGGTGACCACTGCTTTCTCCCCATCCAGCCGGAGCTGGACGCGCCCCTTCTCCGCCGCCGGGGCCAGCCGGTCCAGCACGTCCCGGGCCAGAACGTGGAGATCGATCTCCTCCCGGTCCATGGGCACCGCGCCCTCGTCCAGCTGGCTGAGGTGGATGATGTCCTCCACCAGGGTGATAAGCCGCTGGGCCTCCCGGTAGATGTCGCCGGCGAACTCCGGCACCGTCTCCTGGGGCACCATGCCGCTCTTCATCAGCTCCGCGAAACCGGAGATGGAGGTGAGCGGCGTCTTCAGCTCGTGGGAGACGTTGGCGCTGAACTCCCGGCGGAGGGCCTCCCGGTTCTCCCGCTCGGTGACGTCCAGAATGGCCAGCACCGCTCCCGCCATCCGGCCATCCCGCATCACGGGGTTGGCCAAAAGCTGATAGTACCGGCCCTCCCGCTCCAGAAGGGCCTCGCTGTGCCGCCCCGCCAGGGCCTCCTCCACCACATGGAGGAAGGGCTCCGCCCGGCTCAAATGGAACACGCTCTCCCCTGAATTGGCAATCTCCGCCCCCAGCAGCCGCAGGGCGCTGGAGTTGCAGGAGAGGAGATTGGTGTGGCTGTCCATGAGCAGGAAGCCCTCGCTCATGTTTTCCGTAATGGCGGTAAACTCGTTCTGCTGCCGCTTGAGCTCCGCGATCTGGGCGGAGATGGTCTCCTGCTGGCTGTGGAGCCGCCGCAGGAGGGGGGTGAGCTCCTCGTAGGTGTCACAGTTCTCCGGGTGCTCCAAATCCAGGGACAGGATGGGCCGGATCAGGTTTCGGGACAGCCGGTGGGCCAGAAAAACGGCCAAGGCCGCCATCACCAGCAGAATGGCCGCCATGGAGGGGATCAGGCTCAGCAGCAGGTCCGCCACGGAGCTCTGCTCACTGGCCAGGCGCAGCAGCGTCCCGTCCTCCAGTGCCACCGCCACATAAAGGGTCCTGGTGGCAAGTGTGGCGGACAGGCGGCTGGAGCGGCCGTGGCCGGTGGCCAGCGCCTCCTGGACCTCCTCCCTGGCCAGGTGATTCTCCATAGCGTCCTCGTTGGCCTGGGAGTCATAGAGAACGGTTCCGTCGCTGCCGATCCAGGTCAGACGGTTGGCGGCGTCCAGGTCCTCCAGGTAGCGTATGCCGCCCAGGGCGACGCCCTGGGCGGCCAGCTCGGCCTCGGCCTCCAGCTCCCGGAAGACCCGCTCGGTAAAATGGCCTGTCAGCGCGGCGCAGAACAGGGCGGTACTCAGGATTACCACCGCAAGCCCCACCGACAGGATGGTCTGAGAAATCTTTTTGGTCATGAGGCCCCCCCGATCTTATAGCCGATGCCCCGGATGGTCTGGATGTAGCTCCCCGCCGTGCCCAGCTTCTGCCGAAGGGTCCGGATGTGTACGTCCACCGTCCGGCTGGCCCCGTCGAAATCGTAGCCCCAGATGGTGTTGAGGAGCTGGTCCCGGGTAAACACGGCGTCCCGGTGCTCCAGCAGCAGGCACAGGAGCTGAAACTCCTTCAGCGTCAGCGCCACGCTCTCGCCGTTCACCTGGACCAGGTGCCGCCCGGGGTCCACCATCAGCTCCCCCAGCTCGTACACCGGCGGAGGCGCGCTGCTCTCCCCGCCCCGGCGGAGGGCGGCCCGGACCCGGGCCATCAGTTCCATCATGCCGAAGGGCTTGGATACATAGTCGTCGGCTCCGGCGTCCAGGCCCACCACCTTGTCATACTCGCTGCCCTTGGCGGTGAGAAGGATCACCTGGATACCCCGGGTGCGGCTGTCGGCCCGGAGCTTCTTGAGGATGGAGATCCCATCCTCCTCGGGCAGCATGATGTCCAGCAGCACCACCTGGGGCAGCCGCCGCTCCATGGCCGCCCAGAACTCCGAGGGGCGGGGAAAGCCCTCCGCCTCCAGGCCTGCGCTGGTCAGGGAGTAGAGCACCAGCTTGCGGATGCTGTTGTCGTCTTCCACAAAATAGATCATAGGCTCGTCCGGCGGGGCCCCGGTGAGGCGCCCCGCCTCCCCTTCCTGTGAGATAAGATCAGTTTTCGATCTTTCGGGTCCCGGTGATGGAGTAGATGACCCACTCGGCGATGTTTACGGCGTGGTCCCCGATGCGCTCCAGGTACTTCGCCACCATCAGCAGGTCCACGGCCTGCTCGGCGCTGCCGCCGGACTGGCGGATCATCTCCGTCAGCTCGTCCTTCACCGCGCAGAAATACTGGTCTACCACATCATCATATTGTATCACGCCCTGGGCCATATGCAAATCCTTTTTTACAAAGGAGTCCACGCTGTCGGTGACCATCTTCACCGCCGCGCGGGTCATCTCACTGATGTGGATCTGGCCGGGCAGAGAGGCGCCGCTGGTGTGGCGGGTGATCTCCGCGATGTCCGCGGCCTGGTCCCCGATGCGCTCCATATCGGAGATCATTTTCAGGGCGGAGGAAATGGTCCGCAGGTCACGGGCCACCGGCTGCTGCTGGAGCAGCAGCTTCATGCACAGGCTCTCGATGTCCCGCTCCCTCTGGTCGATGTCCTTTTCCCGGGCAATGGACTTCTCCGCCATGGACTGGTCCCCGTCCAGCAGGGCCTTGACGCTGGCGGAGATGGCCTCCTCGCACAGCGCCCCCATTTTGATCAGTTCCAGGTGCAGCTGCTCCAGCTGCTGGTCGAATTTGTTCCGCATCAGCCGAACCTCCCTGTAATGTAATCCTCGGTGCGCTTGTCATGGGGCATGGAGAACAGCTTCTCCGTGTCGCCGAACTCCACCAGCTCGCCCAGGAGGAAAAAGGCGGTCTTGTCGGAGATCCGGGCGGCCTGCTGCATGTTGTGGGTAACCATGACAATGGTGTACTTCTCCTTCAGCTCCGTGGCCAGGTCCTCGATCTTGGAGGTGGAGATGGGGTCCAG